>CAZWNR010000569.1:0-2731 GCA_964635665.1 uncultured bacterium
GCACTCCCTTGGTAAGGGAGAGGTCACGAGTTCAAGTCTCGTTAAGGGCTTAGGTGTTACACCCCAGTAGGTGTGTTTTATTTAATTTTCATTTCAGAGTAGTCCATAGGGCTATGGCTTGGTATGGCAATACTCTCCAAATGTCTGTAGGGTATGTTACCCCACGGCAGTAGGGGCCTGTCTTGTGGGGGCTTTGGGGAGTGCTGAGTTTGCCTAGGGTCGCTTGAGCCAAACGCCCCAGAGACCAGCGGCCTTGGCACCATGGAAGTCATCCTCTTCGCTGTCGCCGAGGTGCCAGGCTTGGGAGGGGTCGCAGCGGTGTTTTTGCAGAGCTGTTTCAAAGATTTGCAGGCTTGGTTTGGCCGCTCCGACTTCGGAGGAAATGGTGACGGACTGAAAAAAATCGGCCAGGTGTAGGGCTTCTAGAACGCGATACAAACGGGAGTCGAAATTCGAGATAATGCCGAGTTCAATGCCTCGCCGCTGCCAGCGCTGTAGGGCGACGGGCACATCGGGGTAGACCTTCCAGGGGGCGGCGGTGGCAAAGTGGGCGTAGAGGTCGGCAAAGAAGCTATCGAAATCAACGAATTGATCAATCACGCCCGCGCTGCTGAAGGTTTGTTGGGCCAGCACCCGCCACCACTGGTATTCCCGCTGGGGAATGGTAGCGGGGTCGTAGCCGGGGAAGGCCATTTCTGGGGCGGCGCTGAAGGTACGGAAAAAGGCTTGATTGAGTACCTTGGGATCGGCAGTAACCCCGTGGCGCTGGGCGATGTCGGCATAAATATCCCCTACACTACCCGCCACCCCGAAGAGGGTACCAACGGCGTCGAGGAAGATTACCTGGGGCAGAGGGGTGTAGGTCATGACTGGGCGATGGTCTCGGTAGGACGGTCAGGCTGATTGATGAAGGTTCGATTCAGAACGGTCTCGATAGGACAGTCAGGTTGATGACGGTTCGATTCAGGACGGTCATCCATTTAGGACGGTCATCAAATTGAGGACAGTACGTCCCGTAGGGGTTGGGTCATCCAGTTTAGCCCGACTCGGATTTGGTGGGAGAGGGTGGGCATGCGGTAGAGGTAGGCCAGTCGGCGGGCCACATGGGCCAGTTCACCCTCTAGTTCGATGCCTAGGCCAGTTAGGGTGGCGCGGTGGGTGCCGAGGGTGATCATCTCGCCTAGGTGGCGGTAGCGGAAGGGTAGTTGAGGCCGATCCGTCATAGCGGCCCAGATGTTCCAGCCTACAAAGTCGGCCTGTTGTAGGGCGACTTGGGCGGTGGTGGGCATTTGTTGGCCCTCGGCATCGCGACAGTCGGCCAAGTCACCCAGGGCATAGATACCAGGATGATCCACCGCTTCTAGGGTGGGCTGTACGACGACTTGCTGCCGTTCGTTGTGCTTCAGGGGCAGGTGGGCGACGATGTCGTTAACGCGGGTGCCCACGGTCCACAGCACCACATCCACCGGCAGAATATCGGTTTGGTCGCGGAAGGTGAGGCTGATGGTGTCGGCGGTGACGTTTTCTACGGCGGTTTCCAAATCCACCCACACGCCTAGGTCGGAGAGCACCTTTTGGGCCACTTGGCGGTTGTGTTCTGGGGAGGCGCGCAGAATCATATCCGTGCGTTCCACTAGGCGTACTCGGCCCCGTTCCCCCAGGTGATCGGCCACTTTGCAGGCTACTTCCACGCCGCTATAGCCGCCGCCCACTACGGCCACACGGATCTTTTCGGCCTCAGAAGCTTGCAGAAGCCGCAGCCGTTCCTTCAATTGATAGGCGTCTTGCAGGGTTCGAAAAGCGAGGGCGTGTTCCGCCACACCGGGGGCCATGTCCATGGGCGTAGTGCCCCCCAGGGCGAGGACGAGGTAGTCGTAATTTAAAGGCGATCCTAGGCTGAGGCTAATCTGCTTTTGGGCAAGGTCAATGGCGGTGACTTCGGCCTGCCGAAAGCGAATTTGGGTACCGGCCAGCAGTTCCTCGTAGGGAGGGGCAACTTCCCAGGTTTCCAGTTCCCCCGTTACCAGTTCGTAGAGCAGGGGCAAAAACAGGAAGCGATCCCGGTGATCTACCAGAGTAATAGTAGGTGGGTTGTCCTCCCAGGGCAGTTGGCTCAGCCGCAGCGCCGTATACAGGCCACCAAAGCCACCGCCAAGGATGCAAATGTTTCGGGGAGCGTCTGTCATGGGAAAATCTCGGATACCTCCTCTCTCTTCTAACTCAAAATAGGGGAAGTCATCCGCGATATTAGGAGATTTCCATTGGCAGCACCTACCCTTGGGACGATGCCATCCCCCCAGTCGGAGGCGCTGGCGGGGGCCCGCGATATTTTGCCCCTAGTGGTAGGAGCCATCCCCTTTGGCCTGATTTTTGGCACCCTCGCCCAGGGCAGCGGCCTTTCCTTCAGCGCCACCCTGGGCATGTCGGCCTTTGTGTTTGCCGGATCATCGCAATTCATTGCCCTGGGCCTGTTGACGGCGGGCAGCACCCTACCGCTAATTGTGCTGACGACCGTTGTGGTCAACCTGCGCCATCTTCTCTATGCGGCCAGTTTGTTGCCCTACGTGCAGTCGCTTTCTCCGCGCTGGCAGGGGATCATCGCCTTTCTCTTAACCGATGAAGCCTTTGCCGTCGCCATTCGCCGCTACGCCCAACCCGACTCCAGCCCCTACAAGCACTGGTATTACCTAGGGGCGGGGCTAACGATGTATCTCAACTGGATTGGCTGCAC
>CAZWNR010000570.1:0-2724 GCA_964635665.1 uncultured bacterium
AGATCACCCACCTACCGCCCCCCAACCCGGTGGCCCCCATGCCCCCACCAGAGATCGCGGCCCAGGCGTTCCACCGTTTGCGCCAGGAGGCCGTGATTCGTCTGGCCCTGCCCCAGACTGCTAAGGCCCCTGGGGAACCCAGCCAAGTTACCACCGCATCGACGGGGGCAGACCAGATTTATATCCTGGCGTTTATCTGTAAACCCCTGCCCCTGAGCCCTAACCCTGACTCAGCCTTGCAATGGTAAAGCCCGCTGCGACTTACCGCCGTGGACTTGCCGCCGCCTAGACCGGCACGGCCTCGGCTTTGATGGCAAAGATGCGTTCGATGGTGTCTTCCACGGAGCGGTCGGGGGTGGAGGCTCCAGAGGTGACACCCACCACCAGCGGGCCAGCGGGGAGCCAGTTTTCGGTGACAGTCATATCGCCGTGGAGAAGTTTGTGTTCGATGCGGTTGCCGGGGCCAATGCGGCTGGCGCTATCGATGTGGTAAGAGGGAATGTCTCGCTCTACGGCAATTTCTTGCAGGTGGGTGGTGTTGGAGGAGTTGTAGCCGCCAATCACCACCATCACATCGAGTTTTTCGTCTACCAGTTTAAACATGGCATCTTGGCGTTCTTGGGTGGCATCGCAGATGGTGTTAAAGCTGAGGAAATGGTCGTTGAGGGACTGGGGGCCGTATTTTTTCAGCATGGTGTGCTCAAAGAGTTTGCCGATTTGCTCGGTTTCACCCTTCAGCATTGTGGTTTGGTTGGCGATGCCGATGCGGTCTAGGTCGGTGTCTGGATCGAACCCAGCGGAGCACGCCTTGCCGAATTTGGCCATAAATTCCTCGCGGTTGCCGCCGTTGAGGATGTAGTTGGCCACGTATTCCGCCTGCTCTAAATTCAGAACGATCAAATACTTACCCGCAAAGGAACTGGTAGCCACGGTTTCTTCATGGTTGTATTTGCCGTGGATGATGGAGGTGTGGTCTTTTTTCTTGTGCTTTTCCACGGTGTTCCACACCTTAGATACCCAGGGGCAGGTGGTGTCTACAATGGTGCAGCCCTTGTCGTTGAGGAGCTGCATTTCCTGGACGCTGGCCCCAAAGGCAGGGAGAATCACCACATCGCCCCGACCGACCACGGAAAAGTCTTTTTCGCCGTCTTTGACTTCAATAAAGGCGACGTTCATCTCCTTCAGTCGCTGGTTGACGCTGGGGTTGTGGATGATTTCGTTCGTAATCCAAATTTGTTCGCTGGGGAAATGCTGCCGGGTTTCGTAGGCCATCGCCACCGCCCGCTCTACGCCCCAACAAAAGCCAAAGGCCTCCGCCAATTTGATGGTGACCTCACCACGGTTCAGCGTGTAATTTAGCGCCCGAATTTCCTGAATCAAACCACTGTTGTATTCGGTCTGCATCTGGTCGGCCACCTCATCCCCATGGCCAAAGCCCTTACGGAAATAGTTCTCAGAATGGTGCAGGGAGCGCTTAAAAGCCTTGGTATCCATCGGTATTTCCCAGAGTGGCGACACGTTACCTAGGATAACGGGTTGTGAACCGGGTTTTGGTGCCACCAGCCGAGGAAAATCTCTATGGTTAGGGCAAAGGCTGGGCGCTAGGTGGCAGTTGGGCGCAGATTGATGTGACGGGTAGAGGCTGTCGTTATGATAAATCCATGCGCCCCTGGGTAACCGCCATGGTACAAGCCGACCTCTACAAAAACCTCCCCACCAGCGACGAGCTGCCCGACTCCGACGATACCCCCGTGGACAACGAAGACCAGAATCTTTTACCCAATTACCTGCTCTTTTTGCTGAAACTGATCTGGGCCGACCGCCAAGACTGGTACTTCGGGGTGGATATGGGCGTCTACCACACCACAGGGGGAGACTACCGCGTTCCGGTGATTCCCGACGGCTTCTTGTGTCTGGGTGTGCCCCGTCGCAAACCCGGTCAGCGCTTCCGCAGAAGCTACGTGCTCTGGGAAGAATCGGGCACTGTGCCCACCATGACCCTGGAAATGGTGTCCTGGAGTCCCGGTGGCGAATACGTCGAGAAAATGGCCATCTACGCCAACCTCGGCGTGCTGTACTACGTCATCTACAACCCCGAATACTGGGGGCGCGACAAACACCAGCCCTTTGAGGTGTACAAGCTGACTGACGGGAAATACCAACTGCAACGGGGTGAACCCTACTGGATGCCGGAGGTGGGTCTATCCATCGGTCGAGCGCAGGGGCTGCTGGGCGGCGAAATCCGCGAGGTGCTGACCTGGTTTGATGCCGAGGGCAACCGCTACCCTTCCGCCGAGGAAAAAGCCTTAAAACTAGAGGCCCAAGCCCAGGAATACCAAACCCAAGCCCAGGAATACCAAACCCAGGCCCAACAGGAGCGTCAGGCCCGCCTAGGGGCCATTCAACCCCTGCATCAACGGGGGCTCTCGGCGGTGGAGATTGCTACCATTCTGAGCCTGTCCGTGGATGAGGTTGGGCAAGCGCTACGCCCTAGTGAAGAATAAGCCCCAGACTAGGAACGCTGCCGTTTGATCGCCATGGCTAGGGCTTTTTCGGTAGATAGAATGGCCTGCTGAATTTCGTCGGCACTCACGTTCAGCGGCGGCACAAAGCGCACCACCTGAGGCCCAGCGGGAACGAGCAGCAAGCCTTCACCCATGGCCGCTTTGACAATATCCACGGATTTAATGGCGCTTTCGGGTTGCAGTACCAGGCCGTTGATCA
>CAZWNR010000571.1:0-2715 GCA_964635665.1 uncultured bacterium
CGCGAATCCCATACTCTTCAGTGCCCTTCTTCAGGGTTTGGATGCGGCGAATATCTAGACGCACCGAGGCATAGAACTTGAGGGCATTCCCCCCGGTGGTGACTTCAGGATTGCCGTAGGAGATGCCGATCTTCTGGCGTAGCTGGTTGAGGAAAATGACCGTACATTGCGACTTACCAATGCTCCCAGTAATCTTGCGCAGGGCTTGGCTCATCAGGCGGGCTTGGAGGCCAACGTGGGCATCGCCCATCTCCCCTTCGATCTCAGCGCGGGGCACCAGGGCCGCCACAGAGTCCACCACCACCACATCAATGGCCGACGACCGCACCAGTTGGTCCACCACCTCCAGGCCCATCTCCCCAGTATCCGGCTGGGACACCAGCAATTCATCCACATTCACCCCCAGGGCAGCGGCATAGATGGGGTCGAGGGCGTGTTCCGCATCCACAAAGGCCGCGACCCCGCCCATCTTCTGCACCTCCGCCAGCACATGGAGGGCCACCGTGGTTTTACCCGAACTCTCAGGGCCATAGATTTCGATGATTCGCCCCTTGGGTAGGCCACCGCCTAGGGCCAGATCAAGGGTCAGCGCCCCGGTGGGAATGGTCTCCACCTTCATCCGGGCGGCATCCCCTAACCGCATGATTGAGCCCTTGCCAAAGTTGCGCTCAATCTGATTCAGCACCATCGTCAACGCCTTGGCTTTCTCGGCCTGCTCCGGTGTTTGCTTTGCCGCTGTGTCGTCCGCTTTGCTGCTTTTCCGACCTGCCATAATTCCCTCGGTGCGATAGAACAAGACCTCTGAACCCCAGAACAGTTGTCTTTAGAGAACCAGTTTAGTACAATTGTTCCAAATCGCAATAGGGAGTTATCCAGTCTGGACGGGATAGCTGAGATTGAACCTCCCATTGTTAGGAGGTAAACATGGCCAAGCAGACCGTGACCGAATTGATTACCTTCCCCGACTGGATTGTGGCGGTTACCCACCGCCGCGCCACGGGCTTTTGCTGCTGGGTGTTTACCCCCGAACTCGCAGCCCTCACCGATGGCGAAACCTACCCCACCAGCCAGGATGCCCTAGAGGCAGGGCGTTGTTTGGTCTACTGCTCTACTGGGCCACAGATCGACTTTAGCCGCTGCCGCCTTTACGACTAGGGCGACACACCGTTACACCCCGATAACAGCGTTAGGTCAATCGGGGCAATGCTGTCTGGCGTATGTTCTGGGGTTTGTTCACCACCGTTGAAACTGGGTAGCGTTCCATCGCCTCTGATTCGTGGGGACGCAACATGGCTTGAAGTACCTCACATCGCTATTTGCCCCTCTAATCTTTAAGATTGGAGGGTAGCAGGAGGGTCTATGAAACCGCTGGAGGGAAGGATCGCCCTAGTAACGGGGGCCACTAGAGGGTTAGGCAAAGGCATCGCCATGGGCCTTGGAGAAGCTGGGGCTACGGTCTATCTGACCGGGCGAACAATGACCGCCACCGAAGATGGCCTCGGTTCCCTGGAGGAAACCGCTGCTGCCGTAGAACAGGCGGGTGGTGTGGCGATTTTAGTGCAGGTAGACCACAGCGACGATGACCAGGTGCAGGCTCTCTTTGACCGCATTCAAAAGGAGCAGAAGGGCCAACTCGATCTATTGGTCAACAATGCCTATGCCGGAGTGTCCGCCCTGCGCGCCGCCTACGGTAAACCCTTCTGGGAAGCTGATCCCACGTTTTGGGATGACTGTAACGAGGTGGGGCTACGAAGTCATTATTGGGCTAGTGTCTATGCCGCTCGGCTGATGGTGCCCCGTCGGCGAGGGCTGATCTGTACCCTGTCCTCCTGGGGAGGGCTGTCCTACATTTTTGGGGTGCCCTATGGCGTGGGCAAAGCGGCCTGTGACCGCCTTGCGGCTGATATGGCCATTGAGCTAAAACCCCACAATGTGGCTTCTCTCTCCATTTGGCCAGGGATCGTGGGCACAGAGCTGATGACCCAGTTTGCCGCAGAGATGGGCCTGGGGAATCGACCAACCGGGGAGGCTGAGGCCATTCAAGAACCGTACAACTGGGAAACGCCCCTCCTGACTGGACGGGTGATTGCCGCCCTCGCCGCCGATGCCCAGGTGCTCCGCCGTACCGGACAGGTGCAAATTGTGGCGGAACTTGCCAGAGGGTATGGGCTCGTGGATGTCAATGGCCAGCGTCCAGCTTCTCTAAGGTCCTTGCGGTTTGTGCTGCCCTATGCCGTGCCCGGACTGCGGCAATACGCGGAATGGGTACCCGACCTGGAGATGCCCTGGCCCCTCCTGCTTCTGGGGGCTTTGGGATCTCCCAAGGTGTGAGCTATCTTTGGGCTTGAACCGCAGAAGATAGGATCCGATTACTCCTGGGATTGTGTAGGTTTCATGAGCCCGAACATTGGCCCTAGAACGAGTCCAAACACAAATCCTCCGGAATGGGCCCAGTAGGCGATGCTGGAGGAGCCTAATCCCGCTTGGGTCGTGAGAGAGGCTAAGCTGAAAAAGGCCTGCTGGGCAAACCAAAGGCCCAGAAAGAAAAGAGCCGAGATGCGGACGACGGGAAACACCACAATCAGCGGTAGCAGGGTGAGAATTTGGGCCTTGGGAAAGCGTCGCACATAGGCCCCCATCACTCCGGCAATGGCCCCGCTGGCTCCGATGGTGGGTACCGTGGAGGTGGGGTCGAAGGCCCACTGGGTAAGCCCA
>CAZWNR010000572.1:0-2704 GCA_964635665.1 uncultured bacterium
ACCACGCAGCCCAGGTGGGTGCAGATGGAGTTAATGCCGTAGCTCTCTAGGGTGCCGTTGTCTTTGACCACCAGGTAGGTGGGGTCGCCCTTCAGCCCTTGCACCAGGACGCGATCACCGGGGTTGTGATCAGCCAAGAATGAACTGGCGATCACGTCGTTACCCAGTTCGTTTTTGGCCGTGACCCCACCGCCGCCGCCGCCGCTAGAGGGCGGGACAAAATATTTGACCACCGGGTAGAGCATGCCCAGGACAGTTCCCGTAGCCGCCCCGAAGGTCAGCAGGTTCATAAATTGGCGACGCCCCAAATCGGGGACATCGGAGGTTCCAGAAACTTGAGTCATAATTTAAGACTGGTGTACCCGTTCAAATGTATTATCAGCAGCTATTCACGCTCCCCAGGCTGTGCCACCGCCGACCAAAACTGCGCCGTTACAACGCCATCGCCTGGGCCGACAGAGCGCCAAACCACTCCCACGGAAGCCTAGAACTTAACCAATCGTATTATTGCACCATGATGTTCTCAGATTCGTGGCGTTCAACGATGGCCTGCCGAGGGGGAGGGAGGGCCTTCCACCTTGATGGAAGAAAATTGGATTATGCCATGTATCAGGGCTTAAAATGCGTATCTAGCCGGGAGATGCTGCGGTGAAATCGTTGTTTGCTGGATAAATCATCATTTTTAACCCATTAAGACTATTTTTGACCCTTCAAAATCAAGGTCGATCCCGACGCCGTATCGTAAAGAAATGTATCAAGTAGGACGGGCGGTAACTTCAGGAGGCGCGATGACCGGACAGGATTTACACACCCTATTGGTGGACAAGTGGGGCTATTCCTACGACCTCCAGCTGCGCCGCACCCAGGGCAAAATCTTTCTCCAGGTGATGTGGCGCTATCTAGAGCAAGCTTCCTTTCCCCTCAGCGAGGAGGACTATCTGGCCCACCTCAACCAGGTGGCGCTGTACCTGAATGAGTGGGGACAAAGTGCCTACGTCCAAAATTGGATTGCCGAGACCCGTGAAAAGCCGCGTCTCGGCAAGGCGGTGAGTATTCCCTTGGCGCTGGGAGAACGGGCGCTGGAATGGCTGGCGGACGAATTTTAGGGCTAAGTCTGGGGATGCTGGGGATCAGGATGTCAAAAAGCATTGAGTAGGGTGGGACAATCCCCCCGACTTTGGTTAATATTTTCTTAATTAATAAATTCTTTAACCTCAGCGTTTTTATCCTTCTCGGCGGCATGGTTTCGATGGCAATTCCGGCGGGCTAGGGTGGGTGGAGGGGAGCAAATCTGTCAGCGGGCGATAACATGTCTAGCCAGGAGATGGCGATCTGAAACTGCGTTTTGGCCGTATTGGAACGGGGCGGCGCAGGCGGACCTGGCCGAGGTGGGCCTTAGCGCCAGCGGCGACGATTCGCGTAGTTTCCCGGTTAGATTCATTGCTCCAAATAAGGATAAATGCTCAAAAGGTTTTGATTTAGGAATGTTAGGATTTCCTAGGTGAACATGCTCAGAGGGCCTGCTGTGATTCGTTCTGCCACCCTGCCGGTACAGATGCCGTCGCTTCCCGCCTTTAGCGACAACAATCGTCTAAAGCTCTTTTCCGGTTCTGCCAACGTCGAACTCGCCCGTGAAGTGGCCCGCTATCTCGGTACCGACCTTGGGCCGATGGTTCGTAAACGGTTCGCCGATGGTGAACTGTACATTCAAATTCAAGAATCTATCCGGGGCTGCGATGTCTATTTAATCCAGCCCACCTGCCATCCGGTGAACGATCACCTGATGGAACTGCTGATTATGATCGACGCCTGTCGTCGAGCCTCAGCCCGGCAAATTACAGCGGTGGTGCCTTACTACGGTTACGCCCGTGCGGATCGTAAAACCGCTGGCCGCGAATCGATTACGGCCAAGCTGGTCGCCAACCTAGTGGCCAAGGCCGGAGCCAGTCGGGTGTTGGCCATTGACCTGCATTCAGCCCAAATTCAAGGCTATTTCGATATTCCCTGCGACCATGTCTATGGCACCCCGGTGCTGATTGACTATATTTCCAGCAAGAAACTAGAGGATTTGGTCGTAGTTTCGCCAGATGTGGGCGGTGTGGCCCGGGCCCGTGCCTTTGCCAAAAAGCTCAATGATGCGCCTCTCGCCATCATCGATAAACGCCGCCAAGCCCACAACGTGGCTGAGGTGATGAACGTGATTGGCGACGTGCGCGGCAAAACGGCGGTGCTAGTAGACGACATGATCGACACCGCTGGCACCATCTGCGAAGGGGCGCGGCTGCTGAAGCAGGAAGGGGCACGGCAGGTCTATGCCTGCGCGACGCACCCTGTCTTTTCGCCCCCGGCGGTGGAACGTCTCTCCAGCGGTCTGTTTGAGGAAGTGATTGTCACCAACACCATTCCCATGACTACGGCCCGCCAGTTTGAGCAGCTTACAGTGCTCTCCATGGCCAACCTCCTCGGTGAAGCCATCTGGCGCATCCACGAAGAAAGCTCCGTCAGCAGCATGTTCCGCTAAATGGAGCGCCGCTAAATGCACAGTAGGGGTGAGGTCTCCTCGCCCCCAAGCTAGGAAACACCAGTCCTTGAATATGAGCCGACACAACACAGGAGTCTCACGGTAGGCTCCCTGCCGCTATGGTTGCCGCTTTCAACTACGTTTCCCCAGAAGACTTCTTAGCTGCCGAAGCAGACAGCTCTG
>CAZWNR010000573.1:0-2664 GCA_964635665.1 uncultured bacterium
GTTGGCAAACTGCCCTAGAACCCTTGATTCTCAAGCCTTGGCGGTGTCTTTCCATGTCAGGAAATGCTGTATACTCCCTTGTGCAGCACCACGCCTAGAGGGAGCCTACTGCAATGGTTGCCGTTGCTATTCTCGCCGCCGGACGCGGCACCCGCATGAAGTCTGACCTGCCGAAGGTTTTGCACTCGGTGGGGGGTAAATCGATGGTGGAACGGGTGCTAGACGGGCTAGCGGCGATTCAGCCAGAGCGCATTTTTATCATCGTCGGCTTTGGCCAGGAGAAGGTGCAGGCGGCCTTGGCCCACATCCCCGACTTAACCTTTGTTCACCAGACGGAACAGTTGGGGACAGGCCACGCCGTACAACAGGTAATTCCCCATCTAGAAGGCTTTGAGGGCGATCTGCTGGTGCTGAATGGCGATGTGCCCCTGCTGAGGCCAGAGACTATCTATACCCTGGTGCAAACCCACAGAGATAACGGCAATGCCGCCACCCTGCTGACGGCCCAGTTTGCTGACCCCACGGGCTATGGTCGCGTCTTCTGCACCGATCAGAGCATCGTCACCGAAATTGTGGAACACCGGGATTGCAGCCCTGCCCAGCGCCAAAATCCGCGCATCAATGCCGGGGTCTACTGCTTTAACTGGCCCAAGCTGATGGAGGTGCTACCCCATCTGCAATCCAACAACGACCAGCAAGAATACTACCTAACGGACGTGGTGAAAGACCTCAGCCCCGCCATGGCGGTGGATGTGGCCGACTGCCAGGAAATCTTCGGTATCAACAGCCGCCAACAACTAGCGGAAGCCTACGCCATTCTGCAAGAGCGGATCAAAACCCAGTGGATGGCCGCTGGCGTTACCCTGATTGACCCCGACAGCATCACTATCGACACCACCGTCCACATCGAACCCGACGTGGTGATTGAACCCCAAACCCACCTGCGCGGCCACACCAGCATCGGCACAGGCAGCCGCATCGGCCCCGGATCCATGATTGAAGACAGCAAGATTGGGCCAAACACCACCATCACCTTCTCGGTGATTTCCGACAGCACCGTGGCAGCGGGCGCGAGGGTTGGCCCCTATGCCCACCTGCGCGGCCATGCCGTCGTCGGCGAAAACTGCCGTATCGGCAACTTTGTGGAACTGAAAAAAGCCACCCTCGGCAAGGGCACCAACGTGGCCCACCTGTCTTACCTGGGCGATGCCACCCTGGGCGAAAAGGTGAACGTCGGGGCGGGCACGATCACCGCCAACTACGACGGCTACAAAAAACACCCGACCGTCATCGGCGACCGCACCAAAACCGGGTCGAACAGCGTTCTGGTGGCCCCCATCACCGTTGGGGCTGATGTCACCATTGCTGCCGGATCCGTTGTTCGTAAGGACGTGCCCGATGACTGCCTGGTGGTGTCCCGTGCGCCCCAAAAAATCCACGAAGGCTGGAAACCTGCCCACCTACGCGATACTTCATCCGCCGATTAATCCCCTGGCCCTCCGTGGGAGGTGACTGGGTTTTGGGGATTCTCTTACCCTAGGAGGCGCTTTCGACCATCGATTCGCCGCTGGCGGGAAGCTCTAGGCAGTAGCCAGCCCCATAGACGGTTTTGATGTACTTGGGATGGCGAGGATCGGGTTCGAGCTTGGTGCGGAGATGGCGGACATGAACGCGGATGGTTTCAATGTCGTCGTTGGGTTCGTACCCCCAGACTTCCTGCAAGATCTGGCTGGGCGATACCGTTTGCCCGTGACGCTGAAGCAGACAGTGCAGCAGCTCAAACTCTAGGTGGGTGAGCTTGACCGTCTTGTCAAACCAGATCGCTTCGTAGCGCTCTGGAATTAGGGTGAGGGGGCCATAGTTGAGGATTTCGCTGTGCTTGGCGGCTTGGGGAATGCGATCCGTGCGGCGCAATAGAGCTCGCACCCTAGCCAGCATTTCATCCAGCTCAAAGGGTTTGGTGAGGTAGTCATCAGCCCCGGCATTAAACCCATCTACCTTGTCTTGGGTTTGGCTGAGGGCGGTGAGCATAAGCACGGGAATATCGGCGGTGCGACGATCTCGGCGCAGTCGTTGGCACACTGTGAGGCCATCTACCTTAGGCAGCATCAAATCGAGCATGATCAGGTCGGGCATAAGCTGCACAGCCAACGCCTGCCCCTTCACGCCGTCACCAGCTTGATTCACATCATAGCCAGCCATTTCCAGGTTGACAGCGACCAGTTCTGCAATGGCGGGATCATCATCGATGACGAGTATACGAGGCATCATGTATCAAGGGTAACGACTGGCCGACCACATCACTAGGACGAGGAACTCCGTTGGCTGAGCGCAATGCCGAGGGCCAAGCTTGAGATGACTAGCCATAAAGACTAGCATTTCTTTGTAAAGAGCGATGTCGGAATAATACAATTCCTGGATAAATTATAAGCAACACCCCCACTTTTCTTAAGGTGACGGGCGAAAAACGTCGCCACGACGGTTTTGTTGCCACCTGTCCTTCGTTTTGCCGCCCCATGGTCTGCCGCTCTCAGGGTTGCCTACGGTACCCAGCTTTACCCCTAGATCTGTCGGTGGTGGTGCCTATCTACAACGAGGTTGAGAGCCTATGGCCACTGATCCAGTCCGTGAATCAAGTGCTGGATGGGTTGGGGCTAACCTCTG
>CAZWNR010000574.1:0-2654 GCA_964635665.1 uncultured bacterium
GTGGGGCCAATCTTAATCTGCTGCGCCACTGCGGGATGGATGTGCCCCCCACGGGAGAATCTCGCTGGATTTCCTGGGGAATTCACTAGGTTAACGATGATCGAGGGCAGGATTTTAGGATCCGGGAGAACACCAGGCTCTGAGACAGGGTGATCTGGGACACACCAAAGCACCGATGTGATCACCCGAGGAGCACTGGGAAAATCACAGGGAACTCGGTGGGGGTATCACAGTAAAACCCCTACCGAGGGTCGATAGTAGGGATAGCAATCAGAGATCCCCCTTGGCCATGAACACCACCACCTCCCGCCCCCTCGCTACCATCGTTGACCAAATCTTCGCGGATCGTCGCATCACCCGCCAAGTACAGCAGGATTTGATGCAAACGTTGCTCGGCAAGGCCCACATCAGCAGCCAAGAGCAGGCCATCGCTCAACGTATTTTTGAGGCCATCCAGCAGGGGCGGCTGCGGGTCGTAGACTAACCTCCCGATGCCTAAACCCGTCAAACCCCAGGGGTGAGGTCTCCTCGTTGCTTTGAGGCTAGGGTAGGTGATCAGGATTTAGGCTTATACAGGCTTAGCCCTAGGCACTCTGACAGGGACTTTGCCCTCGATTGAACCCTAGTCGTCCTGCCAACCCTCTAAAAGGCTGAGTTGTTGGATATTGGGGTCAGTGGAACGGCGGCGGGAGGAACGTTTGGATTTGGGAGGCAAAATGTTGATGTGGGCTACAAACCAGGTGCGTAGGGCCTGGGCTTCCAAGGGGTTGAGGTTCTCTAAGAGCAGCGGCGGCGGAAAGAGATCCGTTGCAGGGGATGCGGCCCAGGTCACATCGCTAGGGTAGAGGTCGGTGCCGAAGGGCTTCAGATCCGAAGGCAATGTGGCCAGGTGAGGAATCAAATTCTCGGCCCTAAGGAGCGGTTTGCGCTGAGTCTCCAGGCGTTTCACCCGCTTTTGACGAGCGGCTTTGTAATCCAAAATGGGGGCGGGATAGTTGGCCTGGGGCGGCGGGGCCCCCAATTGGTCGGCGGATAGGTGGGCCAGTTCTGGCACCCAGTGCTTGATGAAGGCTCCCTCTGGGTCGCAACGGTCTACGGCTACCTGGCCTGGGTTGTAGATGCGGGTCCAGGTCTTATCGAGGCAGTGGGTGACACCGGACTGCATGGCCCACTGGTAGTGGTCGATGGGGCAATCGCCATCGATGAGATGGCGCATAAAGTGAAGTGCCCCATAGCGCCAGTCGATGTCCACCAAATTGCTGAGGAAGCTGGCGTAGATGGCGCGGCTCCGAAAGTTGAGGGCCAGATATCCCCCGGTGGCCTGCAAACAACGAGCCGCCGCATCTACGATGGGAAACCCCGTCAGCCCTGTCTGCCACGCCTGGTAGAGGTCGGGGGCAAAGTCCCAGCCCTCTTGGTCAAACACTTGGTATAGGGATCGCAACTCTAGCTGGGGCAGATAGCGGAACCGTTGGGTAAAGCCGCTGCCCCACCGCAGCCGCGAAATGAGCTGTTGGTGGCTGCGCCGCACCCGTCGATCCCCGCCATCCGCCGCCTGCCGTACCCGCTGCACGCATTCCCGCACGGAAATCACCCCAAATTTGATGTGGGGACTGAGGCCCGTAGTCGCCTCGGCGCTGGGGTAGGACAGTTGCCAGTAGTAGCGGTCGGCCTTTTGGGTCAAAAAATCGTCCAACAACTGCCGAGCGGCGGCGGTACTGGCCGTCGGAATAGGCTTGCCATCGGTCATGTGGCCCAGAGCAGGCAGATCCGGCCAAGGATCGCTGGCAATTTCCGACGGCACCGCTACCTGCTGGGGTAAAGGCTCTGGGGCCTGGCCCATGTGGCGATACCACAGATCCCGATAGCGAGGGTAGGGCATCAGCACATCCGTGCTGGCGGGGGGCTCAAACCAGCGAATTTTCATCTGCCGCTGGGCTAGGGCCGCATTTAAGCGAGCATCGCGCACTCGGCCATAGATACGTTCACAGTCGGTATGGGCATAGATGCCCTCCGCCTGGGTTTCCTCAATCAACTGAGGCAGTACCAACACCGGATCTCCGGTGCGCAAAATCAGCCGTCCTCCTAACCGTCGCAGATCCTCATCCAAGGCCGCTAGCGCCCTCAGCAAAAAGGCTACCCGAGCCGAACCCGTTTCCGGATGCCGCAGCAGTGCCCGGTCAAAGATAAACACTGGAATCACCAAGCCCCGCCGTGCTGCCCGCCCTAGGGGCGCATGATCACTCACCCGCAGATCCCGACGAAACCACACAATTGTCTTGCCCATCGCTGCCCTACCCCAGATCTCCGCCGCACCGATATGGTGGCCTGACTAGGCTCTCTTCAAACCGTAGCAAACCTGGTGGAGAAACACAGAGTCAAGCCCCAATTGTTCCCATCGCTGGGCACCTGGAGGGGCAGCGATGGAGCATCCTCCCCATCAACGACTAGGTCGGCATCCATGGGGTCAGAGTTTACCCATCGGCAAGGTATCCCCCCGTAAAGGAGGAGGGCTCGTCTTGGAAAATGGCCATGGCTGTCGTGTTTTCCAAGCTATGCCAGCCACAAAGTCTTAATTCAGCAAAATGACTTTAGTAGAGATAAGGATGGCTAGATAGCGCAAATGATAGCGATCAGCGTCAGCCGATCATCGG
>CAZWNR010000575.1:0-2647 GCA_964635665.1 uncultured bacterium
CCAGAGCAGGTGGAGACCCTAGCCAAGGCCATCCACCGCAGTGCCCAGCGCACCGCCCGCCTCACCCAAAACGTGCTGCTCTACGCCAAGCTAGAGCGTCTGCACTTGAATCCTAAAGCGGCGAGTCACCTGCGGCAGCAATTCACCGACCGAGCCGATGAAATCATCCTTGAGGTGGCTGAAGCCTTAGCCACAGACTACCTGCGCGAAGACGACCTCGACATTTCCCTAGAGCCCTTCACCTTGTCCATGTCTGAATCCCAGCTACGGAAGGTGTGCGAAGAACTGATCGACAATGCGCTCAAGTTTTCGACGACGGGTACACCGATTAAAGTCTTCGGCTCCCATGCCGATGGCCAAGCCACCTTCTACGTCATCGACTACGGCCAAGGCATGACCCCCGACCACCTCGCCCATGTTGGGGCCTATCTCCAGTTTGACCCCGCCGCCGAAAACAGCCAGGGCACGGGCCTTGGCCTTGCCATTGCCAAGCGCCTTGTGGAACTGCACCAGGGTGAAATGACCATCGAAAGTATCCCCGGTCAGCAGACGATTGTGCGGGTTGTCCTATCGAGTTAGCGCCTCTGCCCCTGCATCCCGCTTAGGGATTATCCGGGGCTCTTGATGGCTCTAGCACCAAATCCTGTTCATACACCCCCGCAATACCCGCCGGAATTTCAAAGCGGGCCACCGCTGACCCTTGGCCATAGATGCGCACCTCATACTGACCGGGCTTCAACCCTGACACCGCAAAACGTCCTACCCGATTGGTGATCAAGGGCACCGCTGGCCAGTCGGGATCGGAGAGGGAGATAATTTGCCCCTGCTGGAGCCCCACGGGATTGCCCAGGTTATCCACTAGGGTTCCCCTCATCAGCACCGTCGCCTCTGATCCCACGCGAAGGACGGTGCCGCTGCGGTAGGAGGGAAACAGCGTGAAGTTGGTCGCGCCTAGTTCCTGGCCTATGGGCAGATTGGGGGCCGCCACCGACAGTTGGGTGAGGGTGTAGGAGGACAGGGGCACCACCGCTGGCCCCAGGGCATCGGCACGGGCAATATCCCCAAAGACCCCAGGATTAACCTGCACCATCTGCCCCTGGGCTGTGCCTTGGCGGGTCACAATGGCAAAGCTGTTGTCAATGGGGCGCGACCATCCCACCACCGAATCGGCAAAGACCAAGGCCGTCCCCCAGGTGAACCGACTTGCATTTTGGAGGCTCTCGGCCTGCCCCCTAGGCCAGCTTAACCGCTGCTCTAGGGCAAGGGTGGCCCGATAGCCGGGATAGCGCCCCTGGAGGAGGAGATCGTGGCTATTGCTCGTCAACGACTGAGCCAGGGACACATTGAATCCGCCGACAGCCCTCGGTGAGCTGTAGCTCCAGTTCCATTGCCCAGTGGGAATGCTGTTGCGGTCTAGGGTGGTGCTGGCATTGATAAACTGCCGCTGTTGGGGTAGCGATGCACTCACCCCAAGGAAAAGCTGCTGCTCTCGCACCCCAGCCGTACTAAGACCATAGCTGCCGCTCAGATTGAGGGAAATACCCTGGGACAGAGGTTGCGACAGGGCCAGGGCCAGGGTGTAGCCATCGGTTGGGGTGGATCGAGAAAGCTGGTAGCGACCACTGAGGGTAGCCCGCAGTTGCCCCAAAAGGGTTTGGCTATAGGCGAGGGAGAAATCTAGGGCGTTAGGGTTATTGGGGGTGGCCGTACCGAGGGTGGCAAAGGCTCCGCTGCGATACTCTACCGTGGCCCGCAGATTGCGCTGGCCGAGGCTATTGGGATCTTGGGTCAGCCAATCGTAGAACACCTGGGAGGCCACCCCGACACCAGCCCCTTGGTCGTGGCTCATGGCCCCATTCCAGCCAAAGTTGCCCACCGCAGAAGCCCAGATGCCCTCTACGCCCACCAACTGCTGCGAGAGATCGCCCTGGAAATAGCCGCCCAAGGTCACCGTGTCGGTCAGCCCTAGGCGATGGGACAGGGTGAGGGTGGGCTGGGAAAAGTCGTAGGAGGGGCTGCCGCTGGCGGTGGTACTTGGGAAACCAAAGCTGTAGGCAAACTGCTGCACTCCCGGAGCCAGCAGCCCCCCCGCTACCCCCGCCGCAAAGTCGAGAACTTGGGTTTGGCCGACATCATCGGTAATCACCAACTGCACCCCGTTGATGCCGGCATTGAGGGGCAAATTTCGCACGTCTTGGGGGCCAGGTTCTAGCTGAAGTGTTTGCACCAACTGGCCATTCACAAACACCTCCACCTGCGAAGGCCGCTCTAGGAAAAACTCAAAGCGGCTGATGGGGCGGGTAATGGTGTAGGGCTGAAGGGCAAAATTGCGGGCCACCGTCAGCCCCAGCATGGGCACCGTGCTTTGATAGCCCTGCACCGGAAGCGATAGGTCGCCCATTTGGTAACGAATGGCTGTACGGGTGTCGTCGTAGATGAGACTCACATTGCCCCGGTTCCAGGTCGGACGCCCCCGTTCAACAAAATCCGCCCGTCCCTCCAACACCCAGCCTCGCACATTCAAAGCCCCATCAAAGCTCAGCCGCAGGGGTTGCCGTCCGAGGGAGCCAGATGATCCTGACCACACCACATCCTGCCCGCCCCGCAGGTTCAAATAGCCACTCAGGGCACTGGTGGGGATGGCATT
>CAZWNR010000576.1:0-2642 GCA_964635665.1 uncultured bacterium
CTAGACCGGGGGGAATGGGGGGAGCATCGTCGGCGGGGGGAGATTCGGGGGCCTGGGACGCTGAATCATCGGGTTCTGAAGCATCGGGCGCTGGATCAGAGGCCTGCGCGAATGACAGACTATCGGATGCCGTTGGTTCTGGGATGGCCGCTGCCCTTGACCCGGGGGGAGGGAATTCCCCAGGGAGGGAACGGGAAGCAACTGGCGGTACGGATGTCGAGGATGGAGGATCGGCAGGCACAGGAGACTCAGCGGGCTGGGGCAGCCGCACCACATCAATGGCTGCTGTGGGGTCCCCCTCAGGTTGCAGCACGGTGGGAGGCTCGGTTGGGGCAGGGCGCTTGGCCAAGGGCATGGCCAACAGTAAGCCATGTAACCCTATCGACACCAGCACCAGCAGGCCGCCGCCAGACCATCGCCAAGACTTGAGGGAAAACGGCTTCACCATAATTGCCGCAAATGATTGGCCAATGCAGTTACCGGAACAATGGGCCGATGGTGGGACGTTCAGGATACCCCTTCAAGCTGTCACAATTGTTCGCTATCGTTTGCAGTGAGCAGACAGTTTCTACACTGGCAATATTTCACAGTTCACCAAGTGCTTCATTTATCGTTACCCTAGGGCTAAATCCTTTACTCCAAGCCCTATGCGCCCCAGCCCCATGCGTCCTAGGTTGCCTGCGTCCAGGTTAAGACAGTGGCTCACGTTTTGTATGATTTGGCCGAGGCGGCGGCCTGGGATCGTCGCCATCATGGCGGGGTTGCTGGTGCTGCTGTCGGCGTCGGGGGGCGGGGCGGTTTCTATCCAAGCGACCCTTCAGGAGGGGGGACCTACCATGACAGAATCCCTACTGAGCGATCCGTTTTTGCTGTGGCCCACCGCCAATTCGGTGCAGGTCGTGTGGTTCACTGAGTTTGAGGGCCAAGACCACTGGGTGGAATGGGGCCGCGCTGGGGATGCGGTAACTTCGGAGGAAGCGCCTTTGCCCCAACGTCAGCGGGCCACCACAATCCAACTCAGCCGTAGCCGCGAAGATGCCGATTCTCAGTTGGATCACCCCCAATTTCAGGCGGTAACGGGGGTGGTGCAACGGCCCATTTGGCGGCACCAGGCCACGGTGACGGGCCTAGAACCGGGGCGGCGCTATCCCTACCGTGTGGTAAGCGAGGCTGCCACGGGGCAACGGGTTGGGAGTTCTACCTTTACCCTGGCGGCAACCCCAGCAGCAGGACAGGGGGTGAAGATATTTCTGACCTCCGACCACCAAAACCTGCCCATGGTGGCGGCGAACTTGCAGAAAGCCGCAGAAACCCTAGGCCCAGTGGATGCGGTCTTGGTAGCAGGGGATTTAATCAACGTGCCGGATCGGGCTTCGGAATGGTTTGACAACCGCCAGGGCAACGCCTTTTTCCCGGCCTTGCAAGGGCGCGCGCACCACAGCTTTGAACGCAACGGCCAAATCACGATCTACCACGGCGGTGAACTGATCCAGCACGCGCCTCTGTTTCCGGCCATCGGCAACCATGAGGTGATGGGCCAATTTAGCGATTCTATCCCCCTGAAGGAGCAGTTTAACCAGGCAATTCCCAGGGCGGTGGCGGAGGATGGGTACCTAGCAGTGGCCGAAAGCGTGAATCCAAATGAGGATCCGCAGGTGCGCCAGGATTGGATCGTCAACCAGTCCTTTAATACCGTCACCTACGAGGAAATCTTTGGCTATCCCCAGGGCAAAAACGCCAACACCGGGGCCGAAGGGCATTACTATGCCGTCACCCTAGGCGATGTGCGGCTGGTCACCCTCTACGTTACCCAAATTTGGCGGCCCTTCAGCCTCGATCCCACGGTGCGGGGGCGATACCAGGAACGGCAGGCCGATTTAGACCACCCCGAAAAATGGGGCTATGGTCAGCACATCTTTGAAGCCATCGACCGCGACAGCCCCCAGTACCAATGGCTGGCGAAGGAACTAGCCAGCGACGCCTTCCGGCAGGCCGAATACAAGGTGGTGATGCTGCACCATCCGCCCCACACCCTGGGAGACAATATCGTCCCCGCCTTCACCACCCCTGTCCCGGTGTATGACTACGACCCTAACGGTCACCTCAAATCCGTCCGCTACGAGTACCCCATCGAGGACGACTACATCGCCCGTGACCTAGCGCCCCTGCTAGAATCGGCGGGGGTGAACCTGGTGCTCTACGGCCATTCCCACCTGTGGAACCGCTTTACCTCCCCCAACGGCACCCATTATCTGGAAACCTCCAACGTGGGCAACTCCTACGGAGCCTTTTGGCAGGATCGCCGCCGCCCTGTCCCCACGGCTTCAAATAACTCGGATCACTCAGGTAACTCAGGCAACAACGACGCCCCCGGTGGATTTGACCCTAACGACTACATCGTCCAGGGCGATCCCAACGGTTTGCAGCCCATCCTGCCTAATCTGTCCCCGCCGTTGGCCGATGAAAACGGCCAGCCGCTCCCCTATTTGGACAGCAACGATCTGACCGCCTTTAGCCTCCTAGATACCGCCAGCGGCACGGTCAGCAGCTACTACTTTGATACCCGCCAACCCGACTCAGCCGTGGTGAAATTTGATGAATTTACCCTATGAGCCTATAGCGCTTATCGGTTTAGTGAGGTA
>CAZWNR010000577.1:0-2637 GCA_964635665.1 uncultured bacterium
CTTTGGGGTGCTGGCGGCACTAGCCTCGGCGGTGGGGGCGGTGCTGTCGCGGGCGGCCCTGGCGGATACGACCATTGACCCGCTGTGGGGTACCCTGCTGCGACTGACGGGGGGACTGGTGATTCTGCTGGTGATTCTCCGCAGCCATGGCCCATTGCCCACCCCGCGACACATCCTGCCCAACCGTCGGGTGCTGGGCTGGCTCGTCCTCGCCGCCTTCCTCGGTACCTACCTGGGTATCTATCTGCAACAAACCGCCTTTAAGTTTGCCGCCACGGGCATTGCCCAATCGCTGCTGGCCACCAGTCCCCTGTTTGTGCTGCCCCTCGCCGCTGCCATGGGCGACCGGGTGAGCCTGCGGGCCGTAGGGGGGGCACTGCTGGCCCTGGTGGGGGTGGGGCTTTTGGTAACGGGGTGAGGGCAGGGCCAGGATCGTTAGAACGCTAGACCTTTTCGCCAGTAAGGACTGCTAAACCTTTTCACCGCTGAGGATAAAAATTGGATCCACAGCGGTGAAGACCTGATGGTTTCCCTTTACTTCTAGGCGATTGACGGCAGGTTGAGCCGCCTCAATGTTGCGCACCTGAAGTTGGGCAAAGGTTTCCGACACCACGTAAAGCCCCTCTAGGTTGCCCACCGTGACCACCAACCGTCCCCCAGCGGGTAGGTAGTCCCAGACGGCATTCAGAAGCGTCTTTAAGGATCGCCCACCCTCCACAAAAATGCAGTTTGGGCTGGGGGCCAAATGGGTCAAGCAGTCGGGGGCGCTGCCTTGCACCACCGTCACATTGGTTAACTCAAACCGCTGACAGTTGCGCCGAATTAAATCCGCCACATCCTCGTCGCGCTCTACCGCCACCACCTGCCCCTGTCGACACATCAGCGCCGCTTCAATGGCTAGGGTGCCCGTTCCTGCTCCGATATCCCAGAGCACATCCGTCGGGCGCAGCCGCAAGTACCCCAACAGCAACAGGCGCACCTCCCGGCTACTGAGGGGAATGCCGGGAAGTTGCTCAAACAGGGTGTCAGGGATGCCGGGTGTAGCGTAGGGCCAAAGGGTAGACATGGGAGAGGTCTAAGCGGGGCTCTCCCATTGTGCCACTGGTCTAACCTCGGAAATTGCTAAAAGCCAGGGCAAGGCTACCCTAGAGCCGTCCTTGCCCGAATAATCGAGGGATCTAGGCCGTCAACGGACTAGCACTTATTCAGATTCAGACCCGCTTCCTTGGCCATGGCATCAATGCCCTTGGTTTGCAGGGTCTTGATGGCCTTGGTAGACAGACGCAGCTTCACCCAGCGGTTGCCCTGGGGCCACCACACCCGCTTCTCTTGCAGGTTGGCCTCTTGCAGGCGCTTGGTACGACGGTGGGAGTGGGAGATAGAGAAGGCGTTGTTGGCCTTTTTCCCGGTTAGCTGACACTTACGACCCATGGGTATTCTCCGGCAACGTTCAAACGGCACAATGACACAGTCTCTAATCATAGCAGGCTGGGCGAGGGATCTGGTCAGGAACTTTATGGAGTGGTTGGGGCGCACCGCGGTGCGCCCGGACGGGGAAGGTCGGCCATGGATCGGGACTGGCTAGGGACAGGATCCGCGAGGAAAGGGACTCTGCTAGATTAGGGGGTGCTGTTTTGATTGGGTGGTCTAAAGCCTGTGGTTGCCGTTAACGACATCTACCTCCTGCGCAACATTTGGTACCACGCCATACCCAGCGCCGACCTCAAGCGCGGGAAAATGGTGGCCAAGACCCTGTTGAACGAGCCGATTTTGTTGGGCCGCACCAACCAGGGCAAAGCCTTTGCCATTCGCGACATTTGCCCCCACCGGGCGGTGCCCCTAAGCTGCGGCTGGTACGACGGCGAGACGGTGCAGTGCTGCTACCACGGCTGGCGCTTTGATGAGCGGGGCAAATGTACCGAAATCCCTTCCCTGATGCCGGAGCAGGAGATGGATTTGGGCCGCTTTGATGTGCAGAGCTACGAGGTAAAAGAAGTTCAGGGGAATGTTTGGGTGTACATCCCCGACCCCGACCGCAGCAAGGCCCAGCCGCCCCGGTTTGATGTGCCCAGGGTCCCCGGTTTTGGCGATGGGGTAGTCCCCAACGTCACCTACACCATGCGGTTTCCCTGCTACATCGACCATGCCGTGGTGGGGTTGATGGATCCGGCCCACTCGCCCTTTGTCCATCGATCTTGGTGGTGGCGGGGCGGCACCCTCAACGACGAAATCAAATGGTTCGACCCCTCACCCTACGGCTTTACCATGCGCAAGCACCAGATGCCGGAGCACATGGGCCGGGGTTATTGGCTGATTGGCGGCGTGCCCGAAAACGAGATCATCTTTTACCTGCCAGGGGTGCGCACCGAAGAAACCACTACCGCCAAGCACCGAGTGGTGAACCTGACGACTGTAACGCCCCTCACCGACGACCAAACCGATGTCACCTTTCAGCTCTATTGGGATATTCCCTGGGGCAACCTGCTGAGACCGATTTTGCCGACCCTGATTCGCTCCTTTTTGGGGCAGGATCGAGATGTGGTGATTAAGCAGCAGGAGGGGCTAAAGCATGAGTCGGTGCTGCGGCTGATCAAGGATTCCGACACCCTAGCCCGTTGGTACTACCAGCTTAAAAAG
>CAZWNR010000578.1:0-2623 GCA_964635665.1 uncultured bacterium
AATGATGCCAGGAGGCGGGCTTGAACCGCCGACACGAGGATTTTCAGCCCTTAAATTTTAGGCTTTCTAAACTTAGGTATTTTTGAACTATGACTGCATTTGCAACGAGTCAGCTTCCCCCCTCGGTGGACACCGTCGAAAAACTGTTTGCCTGGGCCGGAGGGATTCTCTACGCCCTCCATGCCAACACCCTTTATCAAGAAAGTTCGGCATCGCCGCTGGTTCCGATCATCACCAGCCAAGACGGCTTGGCCGCTGACAAGACTGAGAGAAACGTTTTGCGGGCCTCTATCCCCCTGGATCTCGATTGGCGCACTTCCCTGCTGCCTCTTTACGCCAATGCACTGGAAATCTCCAATGCCGCCATTCCCCCCGGCTTCCTACCCTAGGGGTAATTATGCGTCCCATTAATTCCAGTTCCCCTGGATCTCCGGCTGTCGGCGAAGTTTCGGCGGGTGGCTATCAGACTGCTAGCGAGTTCTCTAGAGAGCTAGTGCGTAGGGGTCTGATGCCCGATGCCACAGGGCGCGATGCTCCCACTACCCTAAACCCAGGCCAGCAAATAAACCCCCGGATTCCGCGCATTCCCAGGCCTTCCCCTGGCTCTGTGATTCGGGGCGGGGCGGGGCTAGGGATTGGCATTGCTGGGGAGGCCGCGATAGATGCCGCCTGGGACAAGGTAGCCCCCGACCGGGAACAACGCTACCGAGAGCGCACCCAAGACCCTCGCCCACTGCGCCCCAGCTACCCAGAGATTAGCGGCGGGATTGGAGCCATCGGAGCTGGCCCCATCGGAGTGGCCGGAGCCGCCGCCGCCGCCGCAGGGCGCTATCTATTCCCCGACGATACCGACCCAGGCAACCCTAACGGGCCGCTGGGTCGGTCCTTGGGCTGGAATGACGATTACCCCAACCAAACGCCCACCGATGCCCTGGGCCAAGGGCCTCAGGTCGAAGCCCCCCGCCCCGCCCAGCCGGGAGAACCGGGGAGCGTGGCCGGGGCGGTTTATCGAGTTCGCAGTGGGGGCGGCCAAACCTACAACCCAAACACGGGTGTCTGGACGCCCATTGCAGTGGGCGTTAGCTCCACACTGCTAACGGGGCCTGTCTCAACCCAGGAAGTTACCGTCAATTCCCCGGTTTACTCGAAGGACAAGATTTTCACGGGCGCACTCCCTGGCCAGCGGGTGCAAGTCACCATCGAATCTAACTGGACAACCGGGGCTCCCATGATCCGGGGAAATTCGGCTTCTTTGGAAAGGTCCGACGGCGGCACCGACCCGCCCGCCGTGCCAGAGCAACCCCCCGTCTACGCCCCCAACCCTGCGCGGCAAAACCGCCCCACCGTGCCCGGAGGCGTCCCCAACCTATTGCCCCCGGCCCCCACGCCGAAATATCCCGGCTATGACCCCGCCGAGGGAACCCCCTGGCCTGGGGTTCAGCCTGCCCCCGCGCCCGACACCCAACCCATCGCCCCGGCCCCAGCTGCGCCCCCAAACTTCCAGCCGACGCCACAGGGAGAGCCCAACACCCCCACCAACCCCAACGCTCCCCCAGGGCCAACCAACCCAGACCCCAGCGCCCCACCACGGGAAACCCCGCCCGACTTGGCCACCGACCCCGATACGCCCCCCGCACCATCTGGAGGTCTAGCTCCCGTTAATGAAGGCGATGAGGGCGGCTGGATCTACAACGGGAAGCGGATGCCAGCAAATGAACCCTTTACGTTTGGCAATCCCAGGCTGACCAGGGATAGCGGATGGATCCGTGCGGATGGAACCCCACTAACCAAAGAAGAAGCCGAGGCCCTAGAACGTCGGCTTCCCTTTATGCCTGGGATTAATTCGGATGATAGGCCCATTGCTCCGCCCGTTCTCCCCGTGCCCGTGCCCGTGGGGCAAGTGCAACCTGTCAGGACTCCGAGTAGCCGGGGGTTAACCAGCAACCCCGCCGATAACCCCAACGTGCAGCAAATTCAGCCGCCCGTGAAGCAAACGCCCCCCGAAGCTCCCAAGGGCACCTGCTTTTACGAATTTCAAAGAGTAGCCGACATCCAGCGCAAAGCGACCGATACCCAGCAGCGGGCCTCTAATCCTGTCTCCGGCTTCCCTGGGCTGTATGGGATTGGCATTGAATCTAGGGTCAAGCTAGGTCAGACCTTTACCCTTTTGGAGACCGTGAACAACTTTATGCGGACGGCCTGGAAAACCACCCGCATGGATAAAGTTCTAAACCTGCTGACCTTTATCGGAGTCATGCACAACGTCGCCATGCTCTCTAGAGACGTTGGGGAGACCTTCTTTCAGCTAATCTCTCAAGCATTGCAGGCCGTAGGGATTCGAGATGAAGAAGACAACGTGATCGACGTTGGGGAAGTGGTTGGGAACACGGTAGAAAACTTCCTAAAGGCCATCCTCGGAGAGGCCGTCTACAACGGTGTGGGTGAGGCCTGGAATAAAGCTAACCGCATCATTAGCAGCGCCAGCGCCATCATCTGGACAGTTCGCAGCATTGCCGACTCCAGCCTCGATCTGATGGAGTGGATTGGCGAGAACACGGGCAAAATCGGCAATGCCCTGAAGCGCTGGGGCGTGGTTGGTGAGAGGGCCTACCCCGATATGAGT
>CAZWNR010000579.1:0-2608 GCA_964635665.1 uncultured bacterium
CCCTAGGGGATCGCCGCACCCTCGACTACCAGCAGTGGGTTGCCCTGTTAGAGACCGAAGCAACCGCCGCCGCCCTCGCAGAGTTGCCCCGCCAAACCGTCCTC
The DNA here is from genome assembly GCA_964635665.1 of uncultured bacterium. GTDB lineage: Bacteria > Cyanobacteriota > Cyanobacteriia > Phormidesmidales > Phormidesmidaceae > Nodosilinea. The sequence continues at coordinate 105 of CAZWNR010000579.1, forward strand.
CTAGGGGATTCTATTTCCCTGTGGTTCCCGTATAGTCTCTTGCCCGGTCGTCGAACCTGGCTGAACCAGGCCATTTCTGGGGAAAACTCCAGCGGTTTGCTGAATCGTCTTTCCGTGCTAGATCAAAACCAAATCGAAAGCGCCTTCATCATGATCGGCATTAACGATCTGATCTGGGGCGGATCCGATGCCGAACTGGTCGGCAATCTGCGGGCCATCGTCAGCGCCCTCAAAACCCAGCACCCCCAGGCCCAGATTGTGGTGCAGTCTATTCTGCCCCACGGCGGCCCCTCGGCCACCTGGGAAGGCCGCGACCGTCTGCTGGCCCTGCCCCCAGAACGCATCGTGGCGGTGAATGCCCAAATCAAACAAATCGCTGCCGAAGCCGGGGTGGAATACCTCGACCTTTACCCGCTGTTCGTTGATGGTGACGGCTATCTGCGGCCCGATCTCTCGACCGACGGCCTACACCTCAACGCCAATGGCTACCTGGTGTGGCGCAGCGCCCTCGCCCTCTACAACGAGACCGACTATGGCCGCTAAATGGCCGCTCAATCTAGGGAGTGAACTCCCGAGCTGATGGCGAAAGTCTGCTTCAGCAGACTGAGGGCGGATTTGGTCAAGAGCCAGGGATAAGCCATGGCATCCCTTACGGTTCCCTGCTCCCCCAGGAACCCCAATCCTCTTTAGAGGATTTCAGCGTTGAGCTAAGGCCTCAAAGTCCTTAGCTCAACCCTCGGTCACCGGAATTGGAGTTGGCTTACTGAAGGCGGGCTAGGGAAATCCGGGCGGCTTCGGCCACTTGGAAATGGGCGTCTTTTTCGAGGTAGCGTAGGGCCGCTTCGGTTTTGGGGCTGGGCAAATGGCCGAGGGCTTCGGCTAGACGCTGACGCACCAGCCAGTCTTCGGCCTGGGCAAATTTGAGGATTTCGTCTACGGCCCCTACATCGCCAATTTCCCCCACGGCGGCAATGGCGGCCTGCCGTATCACCACCTCATCACTCTGCAACGCCTGCATGAGCACATCGTGGGCGCGGGGATCTTTTAGGTTGCCGAGGGCCACGGCGGCACTGAAGCGCACCAGCCAATCGGTGTCTTCGTAAAAGGCCCGCACCAGGGTTTCAAAGGCGCGGGGATCTTCCAAATAGCCCAAGGCTCCGGCGGCGTCGGCGCGAATGCCGTAGTCGGGATCGGAGGTGACAAGCTTAATGAGAATATCAAAGGCCTGCTCATCGGGCTTGAGGCCGAGGGCAAACACCGCCATGGATCGAATCTGCATGTTGTCGTCATCCAAGACCTGCCGAATCAGCGGGGCCGCTTGGGCCGCTGGTACATCCCGCAAGGATGCTAGGGCTAGCATCCGGTCTTTAGAGTTTTGGCTTTGCAGTTGGGCCGAAATCTGGTCTAAATCCACGGAGGCCATAGGAATCTCAGAAACGTTACATCTGTTTACATTGTCTGTCCCCATTATAGGCCACCCCCATCGGCCTGGGGGGGCGACGGTTTCCCCTACCTCACAGATCCTTGCCCTTGGGGATCTGCTGTGGATGCCAAGGTGGAGCCTTGGCCTCGATTCAGTCAGGGGTTAATCCACTCGGCAGCGATCCCCACAGCCAGCGGCAAGGCGGGCTTCCCGTTCGGCCAGTAGGGTTTCTAGGCAGGGTCTGCCGGTGATGGCCAAGCGCCACCGCGCCCACAGACCATAGACCCAATCCACCACCGGGCCAAGGATGGGCCAGCCGGTAGGAGCGTAGATCCAGCCAGCCCCCAACACCTGGTACACCTGGCGAAAGACCTCCACATTCTTGATCACGGTGCCATCGGCCAGCACCGCATGGATGCGCCCCATGGCGGTCGCGTAATCGACTCCGCCATTGTCGGCGGCGGAGTAATCGTCCTCGGCAATATCGGTAAATTTCACCAGGCCCCGGCCCTTGTCCTTGCGTTTCAGCATCTCCACCTCCCACAGGCAGAGCGGGCATTGGCCATCGTAGAGCAGGTTAATCCGCCAGGTGTGGGAAGTCGAGGGGGACGCAGAGGCTGGCTTTAGGGAGGGAGAGGTCATGGGGAAGGGCCACTCGTTCGGCAACGCTACTCCCATAGCTTAACGAAACATTACATGCCCTAGCGATGGCTAGGGGCAGGGTTTTGGGCCAGCGTCTAGGCCGCCGCCGTTTTTTGTAAGTCTTCTAGGATAGCGACGACCTCCTGTCGCCGTTCCCAGGGCACAAACAGGTGATCGTGGTAGTAGGCAGAAACAGGGTTAACGCTGATACCCGCCTCCGCTAGCGCCTGGGTAATGATTGCCAAGAATCCGACCGCAGACAGCGCGGAATGCACCGTCAGGGTGACGCAGGCCCACAGCATCTCGAAGGCCAGACCTTGATCCAAGGCTTGCTGCTGGGTCAGGATCAGGGTCATACCTTCTTCCTCCTGGAAGGTGCCCACAGGAGAAACCGGAAGACCGACGTCGGTCCCCCGGTTGACGGTGCAAAAAACGTAGG
>CAZWNR010000580.1:0-2608 GCA_964635665.1 uncultured bacterium
CCCCGCCGGGAGGGCACCACATCTAGGGGGCGCAGGGCATTGCCGGAAATGCTGTTTTCTACCGCAGGAATCAGCACCCGCAGCCGCACCGGAAGCTGAAGGCCCATGATCATCTCCGCGAGACCAAGGACGTGGGCCGCGCCACCCATGTCTTTTTTCATGAGCTTCATGCCAGCGGCGGGTTTGATGTCGAGGCCCCCGGTGTCAAAGCACACCCCCTTGCCCACCAGGGTTACCTTGGGATGATCCCCTTGGCCCCAGCTGAGGTCAATCAGGCGGGGAGCCTGATCGCTGGCGCGCCCCACCGCATGGACAAGGGGATAGCCCTGTTGGATCAGATCCTCACCCAGAACGACGCGCAGTTCAGCTGTGTGGGCATCGGCGAGGGTTTGGGCCGCCGCCTCAATTTGCGCTGGCCCCATATCTCCGGCGGGGGTATTGATCAGGTCGCGGACGAGGGTGGCGGCGGCAACGGCGCGATGGACGTAGGCCTCATCGGCCCCTAAGGGAGCCTGAAGCTGGGCGAAGGCCTTAGCCTTGGGACGCTTGTAAACAGAGAAGCGGTATTCCCCCAGCCGCCAGCCCAGCCAGAGTTTGGTGGCTTGCTCCGGGGGCCAATCGTCGGCCAGGGCGTAGGTGTGGGGCGGCAGTACCGTGGCCAGGTTTCCCAGCGTCCAGGTATTGACCGGGTCAGGCTTGCCCACCAGCACCTTGGTAATGCTCCCCCCCTCTCCCGGCACCAGGCAAACGGTGTTGGGATCGGCCTTAAATCCGGTGGCCTCTGCCCAGGCTTGGACATCCCTGTGGTGTTGGGCCAAGTCGGCAGCGGTAACGAGATAAATGGGGATGGGAGTAGACAAGGAAAACCTCCGGAGGGACGCACCAGGATCCTTAGTCTATCGGAGTTTGGGGCTAAGGCAATGGAGATTTTGGGCCTTGCTCAAGCGACTTCCCTAGGGTGCGGTTGCGGTTTGCCAATAGCGATAGCTGCTGTAGGCCATGGTGATCACGCCCGTAACAATGGCCGATTCATCCACCTCAAACTTGGGGTGATGGAGGGGATGGTTAATGGCCCGATCCGTGAAGCCAACCCCCAGGCGAAACATGGTGCCGGGGGCATGTTCTAGGTAGAGGGCGAAATCTTCCGCCCCCAGGGAGGGTTCGTGGATGAGCTGGAGGGCTTGATCGCCAAGGGCTTCGCTGACGCAGCGGGCCATCAACTCGGTGAGGGTGGGATCATTGATCACCGAGGGCACACCGCGTCGGTAGGTGACCTCGTACTTGGCCCCGTAGGGCTGGCACACCCCAGCCACAATGGTTTCGATCCACTGGGGCAGATGGTTGCGGGTGTCGGGGTGGAGGGAGCGCACGGTGCCGGAGAGCCTCACCGTGTCGGCGATCACGTTGGGGGCGCGGCCACCGCTAATTTGGCCAATGGTGAGAACGATGGGATGCAGTGGGTTTTGGGTGCGGCTGATCGACTGCTGAAGGGTCGTGATCACCTGGGCGGCAATCCAGATGGCATCGATGGCTTCGTGGGGGCGAGCACCGTGGCCCGATTCGCCAATGATGGTGATGTCCAAATCGTCCGCCGCCGCCGTCAAGGCTCCGTAGCGAATGCCGATGGTGCGGGCAGGCACGCTGGGATAGGCATGGACACTGAAAATGGCGGAGACCCCATCCATTACCCCATCCTCGATCATCCAGCGGGCACCCTGGGCGGTTTCCTCGGCGGGCTGAAACAAGAAGCGCAGCGTCCCCGGTAGGGGCACCCCCAACTGAGACAACACCATCGCCGTACCCAGGCCCACCGTGGTGTGCACATCGTGGCCGCAGGCGTGCATAATGCCCAGCTGGGTGGAGGCAAAATCAAGATCAACCCGCTCAGGAATGGGCAGCGCATCCATATCCGCCCGAATCGCCAGAATTTTGCTGGGGTCTTGACCCGCCAGTTCTGCCACCACCCCGGTTTTACCCACTAGTTCCTGCACCCGCAACCCACAGGACGACAGCACCCCCGCCACGTAGGCCGCCGTTTTATACTCCTGACCACTCAGTTCCGGGTGGCTGTGCAGGTGGCGACGAATTTCAATCAGGCGGGGTGTCAGCGTTTCGGCAAGGGTCTGGATTTCGCGCAGCATGGGCAGGGGAATGTGGCGTGTCTCCCTAGGATAAGGAATCTGCGCCACCAGTGCACAGAATCTAGGCCTCACCACCGTTCACCAGCGTAGGGTGGGCACTGCCCACCAAAGAGGAAACTAAGGCCTAGACCTTACCCTAAAGCCCCGCCGCCTCTAAAAAGCCTTGCATCTCCTGCCAAGACAACCCCTGGTGCAGATAGCGGGGTTGATCCGGATTGTAAGGCCCCGCCAGAATGTCAATGCTGTCGATAGTGGCGTCTTCGGGCAGCACAGGCACATCGGGGTCAAACGCCGTGGGGCGCACCAGGGAACTAGAAAACCCCCGGAAAATCAGAATTTCATCCATCTCCCCCGCCACCCTAGCCACCACCCGCAGCACCGCCTGGGGATGCCGCAGAGTGTACTGTTCAAGACGGAAACCAGAATCCATAGAGCAGGGAGTGGAAAGACCTGTAGGGTGGGCACTG
>CAZWNR010000581.1:0-2608 GCA_964635665.1 uncultured bacterium
GGTGGCCTCATTGCCCTGGTGCTGCTGCTCTACGGCCTATCGCAACTGTATCTAAATCGCCTAAGTCGTCCTGAGGGAAGCCAATGAGTAACCTATCTACTCCCACCGATCCCCGTTCCGGCCCGTGGCTCGTACGGCTCATTGATGGCCTACCGCTTTGGCTGGAATCTACCTTTGGCAACCGGGGCCAGCGCAACCTGTTGTGGCTGATGGCGGTTGCCCTTTTCCTATCCCTGCCTCTGATTGTGACGCCGCTGCCCCTGCGGCAACAGGGCATTCTAGCGGTGCTGCTGATTGCCATGGGTTGGTTTTTAGTCAAGCTAGAGCAGCGCCAGCAAAATGAGCGCACCAGCGAACATATCCACCTTGTGCTGATGTGGCTCAGCGTTGTGGTCACCCTGCGTTACCTCTACTACCGCACCCTCAATACCCTCAATTTTGACGGCTGGATTAACACCACCTTCAGTCTGCTGCTCTATGCTGCCGAGCTTTACGCTATCGGTACGCTGATTTTGGCCTACTTCCAAACCCTCAAGCTCAAGCACCGCACCTCCATCAGCATGGATCGAGTGCCCCTCGATCAGTGGCCCCAGGTGGATGTCTATATCCCGACCTACAACGAAGACATCGAGATCGTCCGCAAAACTGCCCTGGCGGCCCTCGTCATCGACTATCCGGCGGGTAAAAAGAGCATCTACGTGCTCGACGATGGTCGGAAATACCCAGAACGGCGGGCTAAACTGCGGCAAATGTGCGAGGAGATCGGCTGCGCCCTGGTGACCCGAGGCGACAACAACCACGCCAAGGCGGGCAACATCAACAGCGCCCTCAACCGCACCCCCGGCGACCTGGTGCTGATCCTCGACTGCGACCACATCCCGACCCGCAACATTTTGAAGGAAACCGTCGGATTTTTCCTTAATCCCAAGGTATCCCTCGTCCAAACGCCCCACTGGTTCTACAACCCCGACCCCTTTGAGCGCAACCTGCTGACCCAGGGCAAGGTACCCGTGGGCAACGAGTTGTTCTACAAGGTGCTGCAAAAGGGCAACGACTTTTGGAATGCCTCCTTTTTCTGCGGGTCTGCCGCCGTTGTGCGCAAAAAGCACCTGCTAGAGGTGGGCGGCATTGCGGTAGAAACCGTCACCGAAGACTGCCATACGGCCCTACGACTACATTCCCTGGGCTACGAAACCGTCTACTACGACAAAATCATGGTGGCTGGGCTAGCCCCGGAGAAATTCTCGTCCTACGTGGGGCAGCAGGTGCGCTGGGCGCGGGGCATGGCCCAAATTTTGCGCCTAGAATGGCCCCTGTTTAATCGCAAACTCACCATTCCCCAGCGAATTTGCTACACCTCCGCCACCACCCACTTTTTCTTTGGCTTTCCTCGCCTGATGTACGCCATCGGCCCCATCGCCTTTCTCCTGTTTGGCGTCAACCTGGTGCGCGGGCTGGGCGTGGAAACCCTCACCTATGCCCTACCCTCGATTCTGCTGGCCCTCAATGCCAACTACATCATCCAAAGGGGGGTGCGGTTCTCCTTCTGGAACGAAATCTTTGAATATTCCATGGCCTTTCAGGATGGCATCGTCACCTTTATGGCCTTGGTAAACCCCAAAATGGGCAGTTTCAACGTGACGGACAAGGGCTTGCAGGTCACCAAGCGCGACTTTGACTTGGCCTCGGTGCGCCTGCTGGTGATCATCGGTGCTTTCAGCCTAATTTCCCTGCTTTTAGTCCCCTACTGGCTGATTACCGAGCTGCAAGACGCCGATGCCGTGTGGATCAATGCCTCCTGGTGCGTGGTTAATCTGGTGCTGCTGTCCGCTGCCATTCTGGTCGCCCTAGAGCAGCCCCAACTGCGTCAGTCCCACCGCCTTAACCGCCAGCTCCGAGTCACGGTGTTCTCCGGCAACAACACCTTCCATGGCACCACCATCGACATTAGCGAAACCGGAGCCCAAATTCTGCTGACTGACTGGCCCAACCTACCGGATACGGTGGATGTGGAAATTCACGGCGACACCACCAGCCGCGTCTTCCTCCAGGGGCGGGTGCTGCGGGTGAACCCTCGCAACGACCAAGAGGTCGCCATTACCGTCACCTTTGAGGACATGACCCAGGCCCAGCAGGACGATCTGATGCTTGTGATCTTCTCTGACGTTAGCCAGTGGTATTCCCAAACGCGCAACAACGCCGACAAGCCCCTAGAGTCCATTCGATTCCTGATGACCAGCTTGCTACGGGCCTTCCGGGAACCTAAGCCCTCCGAGGTTCAGCCCGTTTATAAAACCGTGAAGGCCTACACCCAAATTTACAGCCAGGGCCATTACCTAGATGCCATGGCCTTCGCGCTGAATAGTCGGAGGATGCAGGTGGTCGTCGCCCAGGATCATGGCCTTGTGCTACACCCTGAGATCTTCGGCAAAGGAGAACCTGTGGGCTTGATGGTACATACCGAAGAACAAGACGTGGTGCGTCTAGTGGCCCAATTGGATGCCATCCATTCCTCATCCACCACCACCATCCTCGACCTCAGCTTTCCCAAGGTGCTGGATGTTCAGCAGAGCCACCGCATTAAGGCCCTGCTTCAGACCCTCAGGGG
>CAZWNR010000582.1:0-2608 GCA_964635665.1 uncultured bacterium
CGCACACGCGGATCGCCGACCGCGCCGGCGGCATGATCCCGATCGTGCCGGAGAGCTGCGGGGTGATTGGGGAGATGATCGCGTGAAGTGAGCATCCCTCGCCACCACAGGAGCACTTGATCAATTGCGACATGGCAACAGTGTGGATGGATCGGTGTGATGCGGGTAATGGGGAGGGTTTAGGTTGTTACAATTTTTTAAGTCAGAATACCAATATTACGATTAGTCGCATTCAGCAGGAGAACGAAGCACCATGGCCATTAACTGTGCGGTAGATTGCAAAGACGGCTGCATGTTAGGCGACGACTGCCCTAACTTGAAATACACCGAGGAAGCCAGTAAATTCATCGCCGATACCTCCCTCGACAAAATGCTAGAAATGGCAGAGGAAGCCGTGCGCCGCAAGATGATGGAACGGGCCTCTCAGCCGCCGAAGTGGGTGCTGCCCGAGGATTAGTCTTGTTTAACACTACACAGAGGCAAAGGGCTTAAGCCCTTTGCTTACGGAACCCCTCACCATAGCGAGTCCTGTTTCACCGTCTCAGAGAATCCCCCCTGCCCCCCTTGGTAAGGGGGGTACAGAGTGAAATTTAGACCGCTAGGTACTGGGGGGATCTAGAATTCAGAAACGGTGGCTCTCATGACGTCGAGAACCACTATAAAAAACTAGGCCATCCCTAAAGTTCGCCGCGAATCGCTTCGATGACGCCATCTTTAATGAGGATTTCCACCTGAAGCTTTTGCACCAAGTTGTCGCCTACGGCAACATTGAAGAAGCTCTCCACCTTGCCCTGTTCCACTTCCACATCCATTTCCAGGGTTTGCACCTGTTGAAGTTGTTGAAGGTTTTGGTTCTTTTGCTGAAGCAGCTTGCTTTTATCTTGGTTTAGGCGGTTTTGCACATCGGCAATTTGCTGTTGAACACTCGCATTACCAGGCTGAGTTTCGGCCTGTTTTTGAAGTTCGCTCAGCACTCGCTGCCCTTGCATTTCCAACTGTTGCAGTTGGCTATCAACCTGGTTGATTTGACTTTGCAGTTGCTTCTGGGCCTCTTCTTTCCACAGTGGTGTGACCACTGCTTTGATGTTGACCACTCGCTTCAGCAGCAATGATTTACTGTCATCCATAGTCATTAGACGTACTCAACAAGAATTGTTACCAACTCCGACGGGGGGAACCGCCGCAGGATGGAGCCTGGAAAAACCAGAGGACTCTATCCTCAACCCCATCTATACAAACATCGCGTCAATCATATCGCGATACCGCTCAGTCACCACGGGGCGGCGAACTTTTAAGGTTTGCGTAAGCAGACCATTTTCGATAGAGAAGGGTTCGAGCACGAGGCGGAAGGGGCCGATGCGGTCGTCGGGCCGATAGCCGGGGCGATCCTTCACCTGGCGGGTCATTTCGTCGCGCAGGAGTTTTTGAATCCGCTCATCCTCTAGGGTGATGGTGCCCAACCCTTGGGGTACGGCGGTGTCGTCCCCTGGAATGGCGATAAAGAGAGCCTGACCAGCGGCCCAGGCTTGCAGGGCGTCTAAATTGGGCACCACCAGAGCACCGAGGGAGCGCTGATCTTGCCCCACCACCATAATTTGGTCGATGTAGGGGCTGCGGATGCAGGCGTCTTCGATGGGCTGGGGTTCGATGTTTTCGCCGTTGGTGAGGACGATGGTGTCCTTGGCCCGCCCAGTAAGCACCACGTTGCCATCTTTGCTAATCCAGCCCAGGTCGCCGGTGTCGAACCAGCCTTCGGGGTCAATGGCCTTTTGGGTGGCTTCGGGGTTGCGGTAGTAGCCCTCCATAATCTGCGGCCCCCGTGCGAGGACGAGGCCCTGGCTACCGTGGGGCACTTCCTGGCGGGTTTCCAAATCCACCACCTTAATTTCGGTGAAGGGGATGGGTTGTCCGGCGGCACCGCGCAGGTTGCTCCAGGGGCGGCGGGCGGAGAGCACCGGGGAGGTTTCCGTCAGGCCGTAGCCCACCAGCAGGGGCACGCCGATGATTTCAAAGAAGCTATCAATGTGCCGCGCCAGGGAACCACCGCCGCTGATCAGTTGCTTCACTTGGCCCCCGGTGGCTTGGCGCACCTTGCCGTAGACCAGGGCTTTGCCGACCTGGTGCAGTGGCCACAGGGCCAGGGCGGCCAGGCCAGAGGTAAGCCGCTCCACCGTCGAGAGGTTGGGGGCGTCGATTTTCATGTCTTGGTAGCGCCAGAGGTGGGTGACGTAGCGCTCGCTGAGGCCAAAGCAGGTGAAGATCAGCTTTTGTTTGCCCGCGCTTTGCTCCCGAAACTGGCGCTGTGCCCCTTCGTAGATGGATTCCCAGAGGCGGGGCACCCCCACCATGTACTGGGGTTTGGTGCTCTTCAGGTCGGTTTTGAGGTGGCGAATGTTGCTGTAGATTTGGCTGCACCCATTGGCCAGCAAAAAGTATTCCGCCGTGCGCTCAAAGCTGTGCCAGGAGGGCAAAATCCCCACGACGCGATCCCCCGGTTCCGGCTGCACCACCGACCGCAGGGTGTTGATCTGGTGCAGCAGGTTGCGGTGGCTGAGCATCACCCCCTTGGGCTGGCCTGTGGTGCCGGAGGTGTAGATCAGCGTCGCCA
>CAZWNR010000583.1:0-2603 GCA_964635665.1 uncultured bacterium
GGCCTAGCCCAGCCCTCGAATGATCGGCCCTTAGACCCACCATGGGCTGGGGAATAGCCCTAGAAAATTTCTGCGAGGCAGACCGAGAAGAATTTTCTAAAAATGACGTATAAAAAAGACTCTCCTTCAGGTGAATGTGCTGAGGCGACTGTCTTTGCTAAAGCTTCAAGGAATGCTTCAGAAGAACCCGTGGTTTAACGTAGGTTGTTCATCGGTGGGAATGCTTAAGTAAAAGAAGACACCTCAAGAAGGCCGCCCGCTCGGTGCATGATCGTGACGCCATCCCCTTCCCCCTGGCCCAAGACCACTATTTCCTACAGGAGAATTTCCCCTTTATGAAAGTATTGACTATCCTTAGCTCTACCTTGGCCCTATCGGCTCTAGCCTGGGTAGGGGCTCCCCAAGCCCAGGCGGCTGTTAGCTTGTCCTGTTCCACGGGTTCCGTGACCAGCAACCCCTTAGCGGGTGGGTCTTCCCTGAGCTATAGCGAATGCTTGGATCCTGTCCGAGGCAATGATGTCACCAGCAGCATCAGCGAACCCCTCACGAATTTTTTGAACGAAACCCTGGGAGAGGGCTGGGTGTTTGACGGCAAGTATGAAGGGGGACGTACCAGCTCCGGCCCCAACAACTATGGCTTTAGCTGGGTACAAGAGGGCAAGGGCAGCGGTACCTGGGCCGTGGATCAAGCGGTAAACAGCCCCTTTGTGATTAGCCTCAAGGCTGGGAACCGCTATACCTCCTACTACTTTGATGGTGGCAGCAGCACCCTTGGCGGTGACTGGGCCACCTTTGACCAGAAGGATTTGTCCCACGCCTCCCTGTTCGTAGGCCGTCCTACAACGCCTCCGAATACTCAAGTGCCTGAACCTGCTGCTGCCGCCGCCCTCGTGGTCTTTGGCCTCACCGCCCTGGGGGCTAGCAAACAGCAGCGCCCTGCCGAGGGTTAACTCGGTATCTGGGTTCCCTCGGCGGCGTTTAGTCAGCCGAGGACAACGGATTTGCCCTATTTCGCGATAACGCCCCGGAAGCCCATTGGTGTTTTCGGGGCGTTGTCCTATGGTGGATTTGGTCAGGTCTAACTGTTCATTTCTGACGACTGACGGTCTTAGATCGACCCATCCCACCGAATCCAAAGACCGCCGAGGAGATTGCTCAATGCCGGAACAGCCTGCTACCCGCCAAGAAACTGACAGCATGGGAGCCATTGCGGTGCCCAATGATCGCTACTGGGGTGCCCAAACCCAGCGATCCATCCGCTACTTTTCCATTGGCCAAGACAAAATGCCCCTGGCGGTGGTGCATGCCATCGCCACGATCAAAAAAGCCTCGGCCCTTGCCAATGCGGATTTGGGCAAGCTGTCGGCGGAGAAGGCCCAGATGATCGCCCAGGCGGCAGACGAGGTTGTAGCCGGGAAACTGGACGATCATTTTCCGCTGCGTGTATGGATGACGGGCAGCGGCACCCAGTGCAACATGAACGTCAACGAGGTTATCGCCAATTGGGCCATTGAGCAGGCGGGGGGCGAACTGGGCAGCAAAACGCCGATTCACCCCAACGACCATGTGAATATGTCCCAGTCTTCCAACGATGTGTTTCCGGCGGCAATGCACATTGCGGCGGCCCAAGCGCTCCAGCATCATCTGATTCCGGCCATTAATCGCCTGCGCCATGCCTTGCATCAAAAGGCCAACGCCTGGGCCGATATTGTCAAAATTGGCCGTACCCACATGCAGGATGCCGTTCCCCTCACCCTAGGACAGGAGTTTTCGGGCTATGTGGGGATGCTAGACGACAACCTAACTCGCCTGGAGGCGGTGTTGCCAGAACTCTATCCCCTCGCCCTGGGAGGGACAGCGGTGGGGACTGGGCTCAATGCAGGGCCTGGATTTGCTGAAACCGCCGCCCAATACATTGCCAAATTTACGGGGATGCCCTTTGTGACCGCCCCCAACAAGTTCGCGGTTATGGGGGCCCACGACGCCCTGGTGATGACCAGCGGCGTGCTAAAGACCCTGGCGGTGTCGCTCTACAAAATTGCCAACGACATTCGCCTGCTGAGCTGCGGCCCCAGGGCGGGCTTTGCCGAATTACACCTGCCCGAAAACGAGCCCGGTTCCTCGATTATGCCGGGGAAGGTGAACCCCACCCAGTGCGAGGCCCTAGCCATGGTGGCGGTGCAGGTGATGGGCTACGATGCCGCTGTGGCCTTTGCCGGGGCCAGTGGCTACCTGGAGATGAACGTTTATAAGCCGCTGATGATTTTTAATGTGCTTCAGGCGGCGCGGTTGATGGCCGACAGCAGCCACAATTTCACCGCATTTCTGGTGGAGGGCATGACCCCCAATCGCAAGAAAATTGACCAGTACGTGCAAAATTCCCTGATGCTGGTCACGGCTCTGAGTCCCGTCATCGGCTACGACAAAGCTTCTCAAATTGCCCACCACGCCTTCGAGCACGATCTCACCCTGAAGGAGGCGGCCCTAGCCCTGGGGTATATCAGTGCCGAGGAGTTTGATCGCGCCATTGACCCCCGCCGCATGACCCATCCCTAGGGCGTGTCATCAAATAAGCCAGATGACGGATGCGGCCATGTAAATGG
>CAZWNR010000584.1:0-2592 GCA_964635665.1 uncultured bacterium
CAGCGGCATACTCGACGGTGTAGGAGCCGTAGGTTTTGCCGGGGAGGGTGCTGAGGGCTTGGCGCAGGTTGTCGATCAGGGTGTTGGCCCGGTCGCTGTCTACCCCTTCGTAGTCGTGGCGAGAGTAGTAGTTGCGGCCATAGGTGGCCCAGTGTTCGCGGACGATCTCTTCCACCGACTGCTGCCGCACGGCGAGGATATTCAACCAGAACAGCACCGCCCAGAGGCCATCTTTTTCGCGGATGTGGTTCGACCCGGTGCCAAAGCTTTCTTCGCCGCAGAGGGTGGCTTTGCCCGCATCCAGCAGGTTGCCGAAGAACTTCCAGCCCGTGGGGGTTTCGTAGCAGGGGATGCCCAGCTTTTCGGCAACTCGATCCGCCGCTTGGCTGGTGGGCATAGAGCGAGCAATCCCGGCAATCCCCTGACGGTAGCCGGGAACTAGGGTGGCGTTCGCCGCCAGGATGGCTAAACTGTCGCTGGGGGTGACAAAGAAGTTCTTGCCCAGCACCATGTTGCGGTCGCCGTCGCCATCGGAAGCGGCCCCAAAGTCCGGCGCGTTGTCGCCAAACATCACCTCTACCAGGTCGTGGGCATAGACCAGGTTGGGGTCGGGGTGTCCGCCGCCAAAGTCTTCTAGGGGAATGCCGTTCACCACCGTCCCGGCTGGGGCATTCAGCCGCCGCTCAAACAGCGCCGTGGCGTAGGGGCCAGTTACCGCGTGGAGGGAATCCATGCAGAACCGAAACTTGCCGCTGGAAAGAAGCTGCTGGATTTGGCCAAAGTCGAACAGGGTTTCCATCAGTGCCCCGTAGTCCGTCACCGAATCGATCACCTCCACGGTGGTGTGGCCGAGGGTGTGGCTGGCGACGCGATCCAGGTCGATGTCGGAGGTGTCGAGGATTTTGTACTCGGTGATGGTCTGGCTGTTTTTGAAAATGGCATCGGTGACGGATTCTGGCGCAGGGCCACCGTTGCCGATATTGTACTTAATTCCAAAGTCTTCCTCGGGGCCACCGGGGTTGTGGCTGGCGGAGAGCACAATGCCGCCAAAGGCCTTGCTTTTGCGAATTACGCAGGAGGCCGCTGGGGTGGAAAGGATGCCCCCCTGCCCCACCAGCACCCGGCCAAAGCCGTTCGCCGCCGCCATTTTGAGGATAATCTGCACCGCCTGACGGTTGTAGTAGCGGCCATCGCCCCCCACCACCAGGGTTTGGTTTTGGTAGCCCTCTAGGCTGTTAAAAATAGCTTGAACAAAATTTTCTAGATAATTTGGCTGCTGAAAAACCTTCACCTTCTTCCGCAACCCGGAGGTGCCGGGCTTTTGGTCGTTGTAGGGCTGGGTCGCAATCGTTTGAATACTCATTGGATAATTAATCGCTCCACGGTTAACCAGGTGCAACCCCAGAATAAAGCGCAAGCTCACCTAGAAGAGTAAATCCATCCACAAGTTAAAGCCAAAATCGTAAGGTAGGGTTAAGAACTGAACAACCCTTAAGCGTTTGTGGCCACGGACATCCCCTGAATCTGGGGTGAGGCTCCATCGCCTCGGAGACATGGCCTGCCTCACCCCCCCCACACCCCCATCAACCCGTAGGCCAACGCCGCACTGCCCAGGGGCACCGTGAGGTTATCTAAGCCGTAGAACGACAGGGTTTCTAAGATAGTGGCGGCGAGGGCGACGAGGGCGGCAATCAGCCAAATCGATGCCGTGAAGCCAGCGGTGAAGCCCAGAATCAACAGGCTGACCACAAAGCTCATGATCAGCATGGTGAGGCTACCCTCCCAGCTTTTTTTGTTGCCCAGGGCTTTGTAGGGGTGGCGGCCAAAATTCTGCCCCACCAGAGCGGCGAGGCCGTCGCCCCAGGTCATCACCAAAATGCCGAGGGCGGCGTACTGGGGTTGCCCGCTGGGCCAAAAGGCGGCGGTGAGTATGCCAATGCTGATGGCATAGAAAAAGGTACCCAAGCTGTGCCGCCCCACGCCGTTGATCCCCGGTAAAATGGGGTATCGGTAGGACAGCAGCGCCACTAGGCTAAACAGCACCGAGGCCGTAATGCCCATCCAGGCGGGGGTTTGCAGCCACCAAGCCAACAAAATCACCTGGCCTGCCCCAATGTGGACGATTTTTCGGGTAATTTCGGGGTTGGCTGAGGTGAACCGTCGCACCCCCTCAGCGGCCCCGCCCACTAAGCCCAGCCAGGCTAAAACGATGCCAATTTGGGCTAGGGCAGTCAGCATCATTGCAAAGTACTCGGTATAGTGGTGTGGGACTTTCTAGACCTTACTACACTGAACCTACACCAACCTCCTATGACTACTCCCTATAAACGTGTCTTACTCAAACTAAGCGGCGAAGCCCTGATGGGCGAACTGGCCTACGGCATTGACCCCAACGTAGTGGAAGCCATCACCACTGAAATTGCAGAGGTGGTGCAGGAAGGCATCGAAATCGCCATTGTGGTCGGCGCAGGCAACATCTTTCGCGGCATTAAAGGGTCCGCCTCAGGGATGGATCGAGCCACCGCCGACTACATCGGCATGATTGCCACGGTGATGAACGCTATGACCCTGCAAGATTCCCTAGAGCGCAAG
>CAZWNR010000585.1:0-2577 GCA_964635665.1 uncultured bacterium
CTCTTTGCCTCGCCCCAACATCTCTATACTCAAGCCCTGCTTCAGGCCGTGCCCATGCTGGCGAGTGCTTAGCGGCCCACAATCCGCAGATAGGCGCACCTAGAGTAAACAGGGGTTTACCGGGGTTTACAATGGGAGAGGCAAGGGTACTGGACTTAGGTGGGTTTACCTAACGTGGTACTGGATTGAAGATTCCTCCCAGTCAGATTTTCAGCCCTAGATTTCCATCATCCAATTTAGGATTGGATTGAGGATCAGAACCAGAAGTCAAGGCGAGGACAGCGCATTGAACAGTTGCGATTCCGGTGTCCCGTGGTAAATCGACCTTTACTTCCCCTGATACTTGGGGGCATTGCGTTAATCCTAGGCTGGGGCCAGGGGGCTAGCCTGGGGCAAGATGACCTTAGGGAGAACGTGCTCCGGGTTGGGGTCTATGACAACCCGCCCAAGGTGTTTTGGGATGCGGAAACGGGCCAACCTAGTGGGTTTTTCCCGGAAATTTTAGCCGCCATCGCCGAGGAAGAAGCCTGGGACATTGTCTATGTGCCCTGTGAGTGGGCCGACTGCCTAGACGATGTAGAAGCGGGGCGTCTGGATTTGATGATGGATGTGGCCTATTCCCAGGAGCGGGAGACCCGATTTGACTTTAACCGAGTGGTGGCCTCACCCAGTTGGTCGGTGGTGGTGGCAAGGCGCGGAGTAAAGCTCGATTCGGTGCTTGATCTGGATGGCAAACGACTAGGGGTTTTGAGGGACAGTATTCAGGCGAATGCCCTCGCTACCACTAGCCAGGGGTTTGATATTCAGCCGGAACTCGTGCTTACCAACACCTTTGAAGAGTTGGCGCGCCTCCTGAATCAGGGGAAGGTGGATGGAGTCGTGGTTCACCGTTTTTTCCCAATTCAGCAACATCTACCCGGGAGCGTGCAAACCAATATCCTAATTCAGCCCACCCAGCTTCATTTCGTTGCGCCCAAGAACCACCAACGAGACATTTTGACAGTCTTAGATCGCCGATTAACCATCCTCAGAAATACGCCCGACTCTGTGTATTATCAAGCCACGGAGCGCTGGCTAAATGGGGTTGAGGTCTACAAAACCAACTGGCCCTTAGTGCGGCGTTTGGCGGCGGGTAGTCTCTTGTTGATGACCAGTGGCGGGGCCATTCTGCTGGCCCTTTGGAACCGTAGTCTGCGGCGGGAGATGGATCAGCGCTTGGCGGTACAGGCCCAACTCAACCATGAATTGCTCCACGATGGCCTCACCCGATTGCCCAATCGTACCTACGTGATGGCTCACCTGGAAGCCTGCTTGACCCGGTTGTCGTCGTCGGGGCAGAGGGGCTTTATCGTGCTGTTTCTCGACCTTGATCGATTTAAAGTGGTGAATGACAGCCTGGGGCACCTGCTGGGCGATCAACTACTCCTAGAAATGGCCGAGCGCCTGCGCCAAACCTCCTACTGGGTGGCTCGCTTGGGGGGAGATGAGTTTGTCATGGTTCTCGATCACATTGACGATGTGCAGCGGGCCGTCCCAATTGCCGAGCAGATTCTCACCATTCTGGGAGTCCCCTGCCACCTGGCGGGCCACGATATCACGGTGGGAGCGAGTATCGGCATTGTGCGTGCTTCCTACCAATACCAAACCCCCATGGAACTGATCCGCGACGCCGACCTTGCTATGTATAGCGCTAAGGCCAAGGGCCGCAACCGCTACGCCATTTTCGAGCCGGATATGCACCTAGCCGCCGCCCAGCAGCTTACCCTAGAAACCGACCTGCGCCAGGCCCTAGCCCAGCAGCAGTTTGTGCTGTATTACCAGCCCATTATCGATTTACGCTCAGGGCGAATTATGGGCCTAGAGGCGTTGGTGCGATGGCAGCACCCTACCCTAGGGTTGTTGTCGCCCGGACAGTTCATCCCCCTAGCCGAGGATACGGGGTTGATTGTGCCCCTGGGCTGGTGGGTCTTAGACAGCGCCTGCGCCCAGCTAGCCCAATGGCGACAGCAGCAGCCCCACCTCGGCCACCTGACGGTGAGCGTGAATGTGTCGGCGTCCCAGCTGAGGGAACCCCACTGGCTAGAACGCGTGAACCAGGCGCTGCGTCAAACGGGGCTGTATGGTTCAAGCCTGATTTTAGAAATCACCGAAACCCTGTTGCTGCAAAATATGAGTCTCACGGCAAGCCTGATGCAGCAGTTGCAGTACGGGGCGGTGGGCATCAGCATTGACGACTTTGGGACAGGCTATTCCTCCTTTAGTTATCTGCACCAGTTGCCCATCACTTCCTTTAAGATTGATCGGCTGTTCATTACCGACCTCACCACGCAGCAAAAAAATCAGGACATCGTCAAAACCATGCTGGTGCTGGCCCGCCAAATGGGCGTGAGCGTCACCGCCGAAGGCATTGAAACCCAGGCACAGATGAACCTCCTCCGGATCATGGGGTGTAACCTTGGCCAGGGCTACTGGTTTGATCCCCCCCTGCCCGCCGACCAAATACTTCAGCGACTTCAGGCCCCGGTCTATGCCCTGGAGTCGGTCGAACCCTCACTCTCTGTCAGACGCTTCATGGGT
>CAZWNR010000586.1:0-2571 GCA_964635665.1 uncultured bacterium
CCTCCTGGCGCAGATAGACGACTACACCCCGTCCGGCGGCTTCAATCATTTTGAGAGCGGCCTGAAGCTGCATTCGGCAGTCGCAGCGCAGGGAACCAAAGGCGTCGCCCGTGAGACACTCGGAATGTACCCGCACCATAACGGAATGCTCGTCAAAGGTGGCGGGGTCGCCTTTGACCAAGGCCACATGCTCGGAATCATCCAGCAAATTGCGGTAGGCGTAGATGTGGAAGAGGCCAAATTGGGTGGGCAGTTCTGCTACCGCCTCCCGCTGCACAAAGCGCTCGTGCTGGAGGCGATAGTGGATCAGGTCGGCAATGCTGATCAGCTTGAGGCCAAAGGTTTTGGCATACTCCACCAGTTCTGGCAGCCGCGCCATGGAGCCATCGGGGTTTTGAATTTCGCAGATCACCCCCGCCGGATACAGCCCCGCCAGCCGCGCCAAATCTACCCCCGCCTCGGTGTGGCCCGCCCGCTTGAGGACTCCCCCTTCCTTGGCCCGCAGCGGAAAAATGTGCCCCGGTCGGCGCAGGTCGCTGGGTTTGGCCTTGGGGTTGATCGCCACCTGAATCGTCCGCGCCCGATCTTCGGCGGAAATGCCCGTGGTCACACCCCAGGACAGAGCGGCATCGATGCTGACGGTGAAGGCGGTTTGCTCGTTTTCGTCCTCAAAGGCGCTGTGGCTCACCATCAGGGGCAGGTCTAGCTCGTCCAGTCGTTCCCCGGTCATGGCGAGGCAAATCAGCCCCCGCGCCTCCACCGCCATAAAGTTGATGTTGTCGGGGGTGGCAAACTGGGCGGCGCAGATCACGTCCCCCTCGTTTTCCCGGTTTTCGTCATCCACCACCACGATAGATTTCCCCGCCGCCAAGTCTTGCAGGGCCGATTCGATGGAATCAAACTGAAAGTCTGGTGGAGACGCGTCGGCGGATGGTTGAGCAGCGGACGACCAATTCCCCGATTCTGGGTTAACCACGATACCAATAAACCTGCTAAAGAAATGACGAGGGACATAGGGCAAATGGCTCAGACACAGCGGATTACCCACCGGCCAGTTAAGTCAAGCGTTTATCGAGCCAGCCGCCAATCATCTATTATACGAGCCCCCGCAGGGTGGACGGCACCGTGATTCGGGAGCGCCTGAGGGCTATGTTGAGCCAGGCTAGTTGCCCATATAAGGCTCGCCCGACAACCACACAATCAGCCACAACCCCGCCACAGCAGCCATCCACAACAGTAGCAAGCTGTATACCACTAGGCCACAGATTTGCACCACGAGGCGGATCTTCGTTGCCCTGTAGAGGTCTGGGTGTTGTCGTTGTTGGCGACAATCGAGGGCTGTGCCTACCACCAAGACAAGGGTGGCAATCGCGGCAATGCTCCATCCCAAGAGCCATCCCAGCACGTTGCTCCTGCCAATTAGCGTAACCAAAGAAGCTAGCCCCAAGCCCCAGGCACACGCCAGTTCTAGGGTGGTATTTCTCACATAAGTCGGCGTAGTGGGCGAAGATTGCAGGACACTTTTGGCCGTCAACCCTCCATGAAAGGCGGGTAGGCCCGCTGCTAGCAACGGCAACGCAGCGCTTTTGGTGATCATAAATGCGGCGACCATAGACCCCAAAAAAACTAGGCCCATGGTTAACGGAGAGGTTGCCAATCGTTGAGCCATGGTACGGCTGAAACCTACCTGGGTAGGGTCGCAACGGATTACCTAAAGATAGCTCAGGAATCCGCCCTTACCAAGACCAACCTTGGGCTAGAGCCGCCCTGCGCGGCGGTTGAGGATGGACGTTCTTCAACAGCGGGGCCGCCTGGGGATCACCGATTTGGGTAGGTCGCCGGACGATGGCAAGGCCGGGTCTGGCCTCGTCAGCCTCAACCCGGCAGGCTAGAACTTCAGAATCCTCTCAAACCTCGTATCTGCCCTGGGTTATCTGTGGTATCTTTTGCGCAGTTTCTTAGATGGCCCAGCTATCTTCACGGGTGGCCCTGTTGTTATGAGCGAGATTCCGGTGGAAAAGATTTCGGTTGGTATTGTTGGCGCGTCGGGCTATGGTGGCGTGCAGTTGGTGCGATTGCTCACCGAACACCCCGCTGTGGAACTAACCTACCTAGGCGGCGACAGCAGTGCCGGACAGGACTACACCGAGATCTACCCCCACCTAGCCGGACGGGTGGATCTGAAGGTGGAACCCGTGGATTTAGAGGTAATCGCCAGCCGATGCCAGGTGGTGTTTTTGTCGCTGCCCAATGGTCTCGCCTGCAACATGGCCCCCACCCTACTCGAAAAGGGCTGTAAGGTTCTGGATCTCTCCGCCGACTACCGCTTTGACAATCTAGATACTTATCAATCTTGGTACGGCGGGGATCGGCAGGACAAAGGCACAGCGGCCCAGGCGGTCTACGGCCTGCCGGAACTGTTCCGGGACGAGATTCGCAGCGCTCGCTTAATTGGTTGTCCTGGTTGCTATCCCACGGCTAGCCTGCTGGGCATTGCGCCCCTGCTAAAGCAAGGCTTGGCCCAGCCCGAAACCCTGATTATTGATGCCAAGTCCGGTACCTCCGGCGGCG
>CAZWNR010000587.1:0-2570 GCA_964635665.1 uncultured bacterium
GCATAGAGGTAGGCTCTGGCCTCGGCGGGCAGTACCGATTCGGTGAATTCGGTTCCCTCTACGCAGGCTAATTTCAGAGAAGCCTCCCCTAGGTGGGCGCGGGTGAGATCGGCGCGGGACAGATTAACTTGATCGAGGTTGCCATGCCACATGACCGCCCCCGTGAGGTTGGCATTGTAGAGATTGGCCCCCACCATGGAAACGCCGCGCATGGTGGTGTGGGACAGGTTAGCGGTACTGAGATTGGTGTGGTCAAGGTTGGCCCCATTCAGCTTGGCATCCTTGAGGTTCACACCCGACAGATCCAACCCGCTGAGGTCAACCCCATTTAACCAAGCCCCCTCTAGGTTAACGGCGGCAAGACAGGTGTGGTCTAAATCAGCCCCGCTGAGGCGTACTCCAGTGAGGTGTGCCCAGGACAGGTTGGCCTCCCGCAGGTTGGCCCCCCGCAGGTTGGCTCCACTGAGGTTTGCGCCGCACAGGTTGGCCCCCGCCAGGTTGGCATTGCGCAGGTTCACATGGCACAGATCTGCGCCGCTGAGCTGGGCACGATGCAGGTTGGCCCGTACCAGAAAGGCCCCCCGTAAACTCACCTTGGCGAGATCGGCCCCCACTAGGCTCGCTTCACTCATTTTAGCGAAGCTAAAGTTGGCCCAGTTGGCCTGGGCTCCATCTAGCGTGGCTTGCGTTAAAAAGGCCCGACTGAGGTTTGCCCCCTTGAGGCTGGATCGGCTGAGGTTGACCCCTACCAAAATGTGATGGGTCAGATCGACGCTAGCCAACTGAATGCCGACAAAATCTCGGTAGCCAGCTTCGTACAGTTCGAGAAAGTACTGAATATTCATAGTCCTACGGGGGTAAGTCCTAGCGACACCGGACTCACGAAGGTCGATGGTGGGCACGGTAGGGTTCCAAATGAGGACAGCGAAGGGGGGACGCTTGGGGCTGCACAGTGGCCTGACGAGCCTGGGCTAGCGGGGGGCAGAGCTGAGCATTAGCAGACCTTTCGCTGGCAACCAAAAAGATAAGATTAATATTTTATTAATGGGAGTTAAAAAAGGCTTGGGATACAGGTTTGCAAGACTCCGTTTTCTATACTTTCAACAATCCTGCACCTTGAACTTCAATCACTTCTAAACCCAGCATAGCTCCATTTCTTTCTGAAAATCAGGCTGGACAACCTGCCCTATGCTGAGTTAAGGAGGAGAGTGAAGGCCTCCAAACCTTTGACTGATCTAGGCTCATGGAATCAAATAAAGGCGGCAAAGATCTGGAAATTAACAACTTAGAGCAATATTAAATATCTTTTAACACTTGCAACAGATGGGACCTAAACCTCCTGTCTAAAGGTTAGTTGGTTTTGATGGCGGTGTCAGTCTATATTGAGTTTGTTTGATATTTCAGAGTGAAACTTAGCAGTCATCAAACCATGGGAAGACTTATTTTCGGCATCCTTTGGTTGGGTTTCATTGGGTATGTATTTATACTCTCTCCCCCCGATCAGCCGGATACCACTGACCTCATCCTGCGGCTTTCTACCGGAGCATGGGATGGGCTAAACCCGGCCTTAATTGCCCTGTTTAGTGCCATGGGAATCTGGCCCCTGGTCTACGCTGCCGTGGCGCTGGTGGATGGTCGGGGGCAACGGCTGTGGGCCTGGCCCTTTGTGGTGGCCTCCTTCGCGGTGGGGGCCTTTGCGATGCTACCCTACCTCCTCCTGCGGGCCCCGGTTCCCTGGACTGGCCCCACGGATCGCCTGTTACGGGTGGTGGGTAGCCGTTTATTTGGCGCAAGCTTGGCCGTTGCGGCGTTCGTCCTGTTGGTTTGGGGCATCTCCACTGGCAACTGGCCCGATCTCTGGCACCAGTGGCAGACCTCTCGTTTCGTCCATGTAATGTCGCTCGATTTCTGTGCCCTCTGGCTGCTGTTCTCCGTCCTCCTGGTGGATGACCTACCCCGTCGGGGTCTCGACGATCAACGGTGGATTATTCCCGCTGTGCTGGTTCTGCCGTTGCTGGGGGCGGCCCTCTACCTGACCCTGCGCCCCCCACTACCAGAGGCAAGCCCTATCAATACTTCAGTTTCAGCTCAACAGGTTTAGCCTAATTCCTCACTTTGCCGAGCGAGGGGTTAGGCCGAATGACTGCGCCCGTCAGTTGGAGGCTGATCTCTCAAGATTGCACCGCTTGGCCGAGACTAGACCCAGGTTCCCTAGGTCGCCGAGAGGATCGACAGCTTCCCCCCTAGAATAAAAACCAATCCCTTTAGTATTCTCCTATTCATTCCCTATGACTGCGATCCCTGCCCCTAGCCTCACGGCAGCCCTGGTTAACCAAGTGCTGGCCATTAAGCCCCTCTGGGCCGTCGCCAAGGGCCGTGCCCGCGCCATGATGGTAAAACGAGCTGAAACCATTGGTGTGCCCTGGCAAGCTAGGGTGGCAGAACTGCGATCTCGTCAGGACAGCGAGGAACTTTTGCCGGAACTCTCGCCCCAATGGCAGGCCGACCTGGAGGCCATCCAAACCCCCAACCTGCAATACCCCGCCTACTACATCACCAGTTTCCACGCC
>CAZWNR010000588.1:0-2562 GCA_964635665.1 uncultured bacterium
AAAGCTAAAAAGAGGTTCTAACCGTGGCAGAGCAAACGCCTAAGAGTTGGTTTGAACAGGCCAAGGAACTTTTCGATTCGGGGGATCGTTCCTACAAGGCCTTCGAGAAGCTGAAGGAATTGGCCGACGCCGCTGGGGAAAGCTTTGAGGCTGAAATGATTGGCGACCTCATCAGCGCCTTCTACGCCGACGGTGGCGAAACGCTGCCTAGCTTAGACGACGACTAACTGTCCCGTTAGCGCATTTCCTCAAGGGCGAGGCGATCCCTAAACGAGGAGACCTGGCCCCTACAGTTGGGCGAATGAGGAGTGGGGGGTGCCTAATTTTGGTTCTGGGATTAAGGGATTAAAACCTGATTTCCCAAGGCTCCGGGTTCTAGGATTTGGCGATGCACCAAAGCGGCCTCGGCTAGGGGGTGGGATTGGGCTACCACGGGCGTTAGGGTGCCGTCCCGCAATCCTGGGGCAAGCTGGGTCTGAATCTGGTGCAGCCGCTCCGGCGGAGTGCTGAATAGGTTGACGGCGGTAATCGTGCTTTCCTTAGCCATGATGTCCCTGGGGTTGATTTCCACCGTGCCTCGGCTGCCGATAATGACCACCCGCCCACCCGGAGCCAGCAGTGGCAGGTCGTGGCCTAGGTTCATGTTGGCCAGCATTTCGAGAATGATATTGACCCCTCGGCCTTCGGTGGCGGCAAGGATGTGATCTCGATAATCGGGACTGTGGTGATCCAGGACAATCTCGGCCCCCTGGGCTTGGACGAGTTCCCGTCCGGCCTGGGTGCCCCCGGTACCGATTACGCGCAAGCCCGCCTGGATAGCCAACTGCACTGCTGCCAACCCCACTGCTCCGGTTGCGCCATGGATCAGCACGGTTTCCCCCGCCTGGGCCTGGGCCTTTTCAAACAGGGCACGGTGGGCGGTGGAGTAGGGGACAAAAATTCCGGCCCCCTGCTCAAAGGACAGGTTCGACGGCAGCGGGTAAACCCAGTCCTCCTCATACAGGGCAAATTGGGCATAGGTGCCCGTCATCGGCCAGCCGCCATAGACCCGATCCCCCACCTGGACACGACTGACGGCTTTGCCCACCGCTACCACAATTCCGGCCCCATCGGTGCCGGGGGTGTAGGGTAACTGGGGCAGTCGGCCATAGACTCCCGCCCGAATGTAGGTATCCACCGGATTCACCCCAGCGGCCCGAATTTCCACCAAAACCTGTGTTTCCGATTGCCGTTGGGGTACCTCAGAATCGCCCAGCACCAACACCTCTGGGCCACCAAACTGGTCTACGCAAATCGCTTTCATCCCATCACCTCCCGTTACCCTATGGACCTTTTACCCATTCACCCTTGAGTCTATCTGCGCGAGTGAGCCTGTCTACAAAAGCAACGCAGATCGTTGTCATGCCATCATCTTTCGTTTTGTCGATACACTATCGAACCTGCCCGTCCCAGCAACGAACCCCGAATCCGCATTTTCTGGGGCGTTTGGTGTAGTAGAGTACCGAATAGCTGCTCCTACCCCTGCCCGTATGACTTTTTACATTGCACCGCGCTTTCTGCAAAAACTAGCGGTTCACATCACCAAGAACTATATCGAGTTGCCCAAGGTGAAGGTGCCGCTGATTTTGGGCATCCACGGGCGCAAGGGGGAGGGCAAGACCTTTCAGTGCGAATTGGTGTACCAAAAAATGGGCGTGGAGGTGGTACACATTTCCGCTGGCGAACTGGAAAGCCCCGATGCGGGGGATCCGTCGCGGCTGATTCGGCTGCGCTACCGGGAGGCGGCGGAACTAATTCGGGTGCGGGGCAAAATGGCCGTGCTGATGATCAACGACCTGGATGCCGGGGCGGGGCGGGTGGATGCGGGGACGCAGTACACGGTGAATACCCAGTTGGTCAACGCCACCCTAATGAACATCGCCGACAACCCCACAAACGTGCAGCTTCCCGGCAGCTACGACGACACCCCCCTGCATCGGGTGCCGATTGTGGTAACGGGCAACGACTTTGCCACCCTCTACGCGCCCCTGGTGCGGGATGGCCGCATGGAAAAGTTTTACTGGGAGCCGAGCCGGGAGGACAAAATTGGAATTGTGGGCGGCATTTTTTCCGAGGATGGCCTCTCGGCCCAGGATGCGGCGACCTTGGTGGATCACTTTTTAGATCAGTCGGTGGATTTCTATGGGGCGTTGCGTTCGCGCCTGTTTGATGAGCAAATTGAGGCATTTATTCAGCGGGTGGGCGTTGAAAATGTGGGATCTTCCGTGGTGAATACCCTCAAACCACCGACCTTTAACACCCCAAATTTTAGCCTGCCCCACCTGATTGAGCAGGGCGAACTGATCGTCAAAGAACAGCAGCGCTTGCGAGACATGCGCCTGGTGCAGGAATACAACCAAGCCCTCTACAACCGCCCTTCCCAAGACCCCGATTTGGGAGTTTCCTCGGCCCCTCCCCAGCGTAGCCCTGCTGTTGATCGGCCTAGCTCACAACAGATGCCAGCGGACTCAAACCCAAGCCCTCAGCCCTCGCCCCAGGTATCCCCTCAGCCCACAGCACCGT
>CAZWNR010000589.1:0-2556 GCA_964635665.1 uncultured bacterium
CCCCCCCCCCCCCCCCCCCCCCCCCCCCCCCCCCCCCCCCCCCCCGGGCGCGGGGCGCCGCGCTGGGTGAGATCGACGGTAAAGTGGGCGGTTTGGTAGGTTTGGGTGGTGGAGTCGGCCCCGTGGCGCAAGCTGCGCCGCAGCAAGGCTCGCACCCTGGCGACCAGTTCCCTCGGTCTGAAGGGCTTCACCATATAATCGTCGGCCCCGGTGGAGAGGCCAATGATGCGATCCAGTTCCTCGCCCCTGGCGGTCAACATAAGAATGTAGGGATCCTTT
Source organism: uncultured bacterium (assembly GCA_964635665.1). GTDB lineage: Bacteria > Cyanobacteriota > Cyanobacteriia > Phormidesmidales > Phormidesmidaceae > Nodosilinea. The sequence continues at coordinate 280 of CAZWNR010000589.1, forward strand.
TCCCCTGGCCCCTGGCGAATGCGGGCGCACACCTCTAGGCCATCCAGTTTGGGAAGCATCACATCTAGGATAATCAGATCCGGCTGAAGGGTTTGCTGGTAGCGCAGGGCGGTTTCTCCGTCTTCGCACACTTCGCAGGTAAAGCCCTCTTTTTCTAGGTAAAGCCGAATGAGGCGGGCAATGTCGGCCTCATCCTCCACGATCAAAATCACCATGTCACCCTCCCCAACGTTAACCCCAGCGATTGCCTCATTAGGATGCTGCTGAGTACCGCTTTCCCGTCCTCAAGAACGGGAAAGTGGCTGAAGTCCGCATCGCTCTGTCAATCTTGGCGAACTGAGCAGGCCTTGGCCTGGCGAACAACCGCTGAATTGATTGTCCCAGAATGGTGACCTTGCACTAGCATACTCTGAAGACTGATGCCGTCAATGGGGCCACGCGATGCCTGAAAGCCGCTTCCTCCGCCCTCCTTCCTTTGGGCTTATTTGGGATCGGTTCCGTTCGTAAACCCTTTGTACCTTTGGTGATGCTATGGTCTCTACCCCCATGTCTGACCTTGCCAGCTTGGCCAGCCTTAATCAGGCTATGGCCATCCAACTGCGGACCAGCCCACCCCACCCAGGGCTGACCGTCAACGGCTGGGAGCACCAAGGACGGCTGTTGGTGGTGGGCCAACATCGTGCCCCAGAGGTGAAAGACCCCGCCGCTCTGTTCAAGGCATTGGAAAAACATATCTACACGGCCCTAGCCACCATCAGCCTGGCGGGTTCCCCTTGGGAGGATCAGCCCCTTATCCCTGTGCGGCTCTACCTCAAGCTGAAGGCGGCGAATCGCCCCTACGCCATGCACACCTTTACCTGGCGCTTGGCCGATACCGCTGCCATGCTCTTTCCCTCCACGTCAGAAAGGGCCGATGCCGAGACTCCTGATCTCCAAAATCCTTCGCATTTCCAGGATTCCCCGTACGGGCGTACCGCAGCGAGCCCCAACCCAACCCCTGCCCCGGAAGACCTAAACCCTGATTCTGGGATTGCGGATTCTGATTCCCAGGATCCTTCGTATTCCCCAAAATCCCCGTATGGGCGCACCGCGGTGCCCCCCAACCTCGACCTCGCCTCGCCCGAAACTGATTCTGACGATCCTCCATCCCTGGCCCTGGCCCTGTGGGGCGATCCTAACGGTGTTCCCCCCGCGGCCCCCGCCCCCCCGAAAACCGGTGTGTTGGGTACCCTATCTGAATGGCTGCGCGACTATTGGAGCTACGGCGTAGCGGGGGTAATTCTGGTGGGCAGCGGGCTGTTTGCCCTGGCCCTGACTCGGCCCTGTGTGGTGGGGCAGTGCGAACGGTTGGAGGAGGCCCAGGCCCACTACGAGCAAGCCGAAACCACCCTAGCTATCGACCCCAGCCTGACGGATTTGGAGGTGGCTCAGACCAATCTGCAAAACGCCATTGATCGCCTTGCGCCTATTCCTTCCTGGTCGGGGGCCTACGGCGCTGCCCAGGCCGACCTCCAACGCTATCGACAGGATCTGCGGGCGGTAGAGGCCATTCTCCAGGCCCAGGCGACGGCCACCGAGGCAGCGAACCTCAGCCAAAATCCACCCCACACGGTAGAGCGCTGGGTAAATATTCATCTGCTCTGGCAGCGGGCCATTGACCAACTGGAAACGGTGCCCGACACTAGCCCCGCCTACGACTACGCCCAGAAAAAACGTAGTGAATACCGCGCCAACCACAGCGCCATTGGCCGACGCATTACCGCCGAAGAGGAAGCCGAAGCCAACTTTAACACCGCCCTACAAACCGGAATGTTGGCCCAGCAGCGCATGGAAACCGCCAATTCCTTAGCGGGCTGGCAACTGGCGACGAAGGAATGGCAGGCGGCGATTAAGGGGCTGTCTCTCATTCCCCAGGGCACGCTAATCTACGATCAGGCTCAGGCCCAGATGCAGGAATATCAGCAACACCTGAACCGTACCACCAACCAAAGCCACCTAGAAGACGCCAGTGCCCACAACTACGACCAAGCGATTCGATCCGCCAGGGCAGCGGCGGCCTACGAAGCCAAGGGCCAATGGTCTTTGGCGGTGAACCACTGGCAGCGGGCGGTGGCCAGTGCCCAGCAAATTCCGGCGGGTACGATCTTGGCGGAGGAAGGAGCGCTGCTGCTGGAAACCTACGAACCCGCATTACTGAATGCCCAAGGTCGGCTGCGCAGTGCCGTGGCCATTCAAAACCTCACCACCACCCTAGGCACCCTCTGCTCTGAGGTGGGT
>CAZWNR010000590.1:0-2556 GCA_964635665.1 uncultured bacterium
TTGCTCTGCTGGTGGCTAATGTCGGAGATGCGACGGCTCGCCCATCGGCGACTTGGGCGCTGAGCCAAAATAATCAGACGGTGACCAGTGGATTGCTCCTAGAAACCACGGTGATTGCTGGCGGTGATCGCAACTTACTCGTTAACTATGCCGCTGGTCAAGGGACGCCCCTGGCACCGGGCCCCTACATCCTCAGCGGCACCCTCACCTGGCAATTTAACAACGCTTCGCAAACGTTGCCTTTTAGTGTGCCCGTCACGATTTCTGCGCCCTAGGCCGTCGCTAAAACTCTTTTTTAACGCTCCTTGTCATAGGTCCAGCGTTCTTGCAGCCATAACAAACGTCCCATGCTAACCCCCCTACGCATAGCGGTGGTAGCGCCTTGTTTGGGGTTCTTTCTTGCCCTCGGCCATACCATCCTTCCCCAATCTGTCCTAGCCACTCATCCAGCGGCCATCGATGCTCTACCCTCCAATTCCCTAGAAACCCCAGAAATCCCAGGGGAATCGGCTCCCGATCCAGAACCCCCCGTCGATCCAGCGGCTACGGAACCAGCGGTTCCCAATGGAGACTCCACGGCTCCGGTGGAACTGGAGCTGATTCCCGTTGGGCTGCGAGTGGGAGATCTCACCCAGTCCTCCGTCGTTTTGGTGTGGGGGGCAGAAAACGGCCTAGAAGCCCTAGCCCTAGACAGCTGGTTGTTGCCCTTCGAGGCTTTGGTACAGGCCCTTCAGCTCCAGCGGACGGCCTTGGAGGATGGCGCATGGGAATTGCGCTCCCCCGGTGTGGTGCTGCGGATCCATCCCGACGAGTTGGTGAATGACCCGGAGTTAGGGTTGGCCATCACCGTGGCGGAGGTGCGGCAGCGCTTTGGGGTGCCCGTTGAATTTGACATGGCCGATTATGCCCTGCGGTTAGATCCGCCTTGGGTGGGGCAGTTTCAGCGGGGCCAAGCCGCCGACCTACCCATCGTTACGGACGGCCTGCCCTTGGTGGAGTCGGAGACCTTTACCGCCACCGCCCTCGCCCAACGCATGGATTTCTTTGGCAACAACGGCACCAACAGCAGCCAGGGGCAGTTTACTGCCCTGGGGGGCCTAGGGGGCGGAAGCTGGTTTTTCCGCATGAACCAGCAGGATTTGTTCGACAGCGGCACCTGGAGCTTGGCCGAATTTCAATACCTTAACCAAAGCGATGCCTCCGACTTTGCGCTGGGGTCGCAGCCTACCTTTTGGCCCAGCCTCAGCAACACCAGCAACAACCAGTTTTGGGGTATCACCACCGTTCAGCGCTTTGGCTATGTGCCCGCCTTTGTCTCGGGCAGCGGTGGGTTTAACCCCAGTCTGCGCCAACAGGCCGACGTGGTGGGGCGCACCATCACGGGCGAAGCACCGCCCAACACCCTGGTGCAGCTCACCCTTAACTTCCGTAACAATGTGATTGCCGAAACCCTGGTCGATTCTAGTGGCGTCTATCGTTTCGAGAATATCCCTGCCAATGGGGGCCGCTACGAGGTGCTGCTGTTCCCCAATGGGCAGCTCACCGCCGAACCAGAGGTACGACAGGCCACCTTCTCCAGCCTGCCCAGTCGCCTCTCGGCGGGCACCTCCGCCCTAGTGGCGTCTATTGGGGCCGGACGAGTGCTTCAGGCCAATGAGTTTGCCGGAGATTTTGAAAATGTCATGGCGGGGGTGTCCTACCGCTATGGGGTGTCCGACTCCCTTACCCTGGGGGTAGGGGTGGTGCAAGACCAGGCCCTCTTTGGCCTAGGAGAATTTTTCTACGAACCTGAGGGCGTGCCCCTCCGCATTGCGGCCACCGTGTTTGGTGGCGATAATCGCGTTGCGGTGAATGCCGACCTCACCTACGAACCCACCTCCACCCTACGGTTTGACCTGAGCACAGACCCCACCTCCTCTCGATTTCTCGCTAGTTGGCAGGCTATACCAGGGCTGCGGCTCAGCTTGGGGGGCAACAGTCGCGAAAACGCCCTGATTGCTGGAGCCTCGTTTTTCTACAGCACCACAAACTTCAATATCAACGGCAACGTAGACTACACCACCGACAACTATCTGCGCTGGAATCTGCTGTCGCAGCTCGGGCAAGTCCAACTCCGCAGCTTTGGTAACGAACTCAGTACCAGCAGTGAACTCGCCTACAAAATCTCCCCAGGCCGAGACTTTAGCCAAGGCCATTTTCTGCGCGTTACCTACGAAACCCAAGCCGCAGGCAACAACGATCTGGCCACCCTAGGCTGGCGGTACCTCTCGCCCACCCGTGCCATTGATGGTCGCTATCTTTGGGCCATCGATGTGGGCTACGGCATCGGTAGCCAGGGCAATGGCTTTGTGGCTTCCCTGGGCACCGCAATTCTTCCCGGTGTACTGTTGCGGGCGAGGTACGAGGGCGCTTCGGTGTTGACAGGTACCGACAGCTACCGCATCGAGTTGGTGCCCTTTGTCAACACCCAGGCCAGATTCTGGCCCCAGGATTCTCGCTACGACTATCTGCGCCAGGAGGGTGGCCTCTGGGTGCAGCCCTTCCTAGACCGCAACG
>CAZWNR010000591.1:0-2536 GCA_964635665.1 uncultured bacterium
AAAGGCTTCGGGGTTGGCCTGGCGCAGTTTTTCGGCCATGGCGGCATCGAGGGCGTAGGTGGCGGCGGCCTGGTCGTAGACCCAGGGATCTTTGAAGTTGGCGGTTCCGGCCCAGCCCATCAGTGCCGTCATCCGCTGGGAAATTTCGTAGACCCCGCCAGAACCTTGGTTGGCCATGGCCTCGGCCCATTTGGGGTTCAGCAGTTTAGTGCGATACTCCATCCGCAGTAGGTCTTCGAGCTTGCGGGGGGTGGTGTCGTTGGAGAAACTTTCCACAAAGCTGGCGGTGACGGCCTTGCCCCGCTGCATTTCGGCGGCCCGCTTTAGCCCCCCGGTGTTGGCGTAGTATTCCTGGATGTCGGTGAGGCCGTACTCCACCGAGTCGATCTGCTGCACGACGCGATCCGTACTGTTGAGCAGGGTGCTCAAAATTGCGGGGCGGGCCTGCCCCTTATCCTGGCGGCCATAGCTAAAGGTGTTGCGACCGCGCCAGGTGTCCCCCAGTTCATCCCCCGATTCCCAGTTGGCATCGGTAACTCGGTCGTTCACCAACGAGCCAAAATCCCCCGCTGGGTTAGAAAACAGGCGCGCACTGGCATTTTCAACCCCTTGGGCTTGCAGGGCTAGGGCATGTTTGCGGATAAAGTTTTGGTCTTCCGGTTCATCCGCCGCCGCCGCCCGCTGGAACAGGTCATCCAGCAGCTCGATGATGTTGACAAAACTATCCCGAAAAATCCCCGACAGGTTGCCCAGCACATCAACGCGAGGATGGCCCACCTCCGCTAGGGGCCGCAGTTCGTAGCGCACAATGCGCCCGGTGCCTTCCTTCACGGGTTCGGCCCCCACCAGCTCCAGCAAAATGCCGATGGACTCGCCCCGCGTCTTAATCGCATCCAGCCCCCACAGCATCACGGCCACGGTTTCGGGGTAGGTGCCCGTTTCCTGCTGGTGCTGGGCCAGAATTTTGTGGGCAATCTCCCGACCGCGTAGATAGGCGGCGGGGGAAGGCATCCGGTAGGGATCGAGGGCGTGGATGTTGCGCCCCGTGGGCAGCACCCCAGGGCCATCCCGCAGCAGGTCGCCACCGGGGGCCGGGGGAATATATTCGCCGTTGAGCCCCCGCAGCAGGTTGGTGATCTCGTCGGTGGTTTGGGCCAGCAGGGTGCAAATATCCAAGGCCGTTTGGAGTTTGGCGCTGAACTGGGGCTTGGTATCGGGGGCCATTTTCGCCGTTAGCCCATGGATTTTGGCATCGAACTCCTCAAGGCTGGCATCTGACGTAACTTGGCTCAGGGCCTCGATCAGGTCTGGGGGCAGATCATCGCCGCAGTAGGCCGAGAGGTAGCTGTGCAAGGCCTCGGCGGTGGGGGGCTGGCCGAGGACATGGAGTCCGCTGGAGAACAGGCGGGTTTCCAGCACTTGTAGGTAGTCGTAGAGGGTGACCAGGTAGCGGTTAAAAACGGCGGCGCTGAAGAGATCCACGGTCTCTGGGGTGAATTCGATGCCGAGTTTTTTGGCCTCTGAAAAAGGGCAGTCCACATTCAGGCCCGTATCAAAGAGTTTTTTCAGAATGGCCTCTTTGAGGGCGTAATTTTTGGCGGGGTCTTCGCGGTATTCGGCGATTAGCTCCCGCAGGGCCAGCAGCTCTTTGTAGAGTCCAGCCCGACCGTAGGGCGGCACATTGTGGGAAATCAGCACCCCATAGCCCCGCCGTTTGGCCAGCATCGACTCCGAGGGATTGTTGGCGGCGTAAATATAGAGGTGGGGCAGATCCCCCAGCAAAATGTCGGGCCAGGAGTAGCCCGTGTTGCCCAGGGGCGATCCCGGCAGCCATTCCACCGTGCCGTGCATGCCAAAATGCACCACCGCATCGGCCTGAAACTCGTTTTGCAGCCACTTGTAAAAGGCAATGTACTGGGGATGGGGGGTGAGGTCGCGCTCAAACATCAGCCGCATGGGGTCGCCCGAAATTCCCAGGGGCGGCTGCACGCCAATCCACACCTGGCCAAGCTGCACACCCCCCAACAAACATTGCCCATCAAAGGTTTTGAGGTCGGCCTTTTCCAGATCGCCCCACTGCCGAGTCAGGCGATGGCGCTCCACGTAGGACAGCCATTTCTCAAGCTGGCGCATCGAAACCGTGGCGGGTGGCGGGGCACCGAGATCCTTGGGGTCTTTGGAGACCCCAAGGATCTGAGTACCAGGGATCTGAAAACCGGGAATAGCCTCATCCGCCGCCTTGACTTGATCAATCAGGGTTTCGCCCTCCTCCGGCAAGTCACCGACGGTATAGCCCTCGGCCTTCAGCCTTTGCAGAACCGCCAGCAGTGATTTCGGCACATTCAGCAGCGCCGCCGTGCCCGTGGCCCCATAGCCGGGGGGAAATCCGTAGAGAATAATGGCAATTTTGCGCTCCGCCGGGGGCTTTTGCCGCAGGGCAATCCATCGCATCAGACGACCCGTGAGGCGCTGCACCCGTTCTGGAATCAGGTAAATCTGGTCGCCCACCAGCCCGCCCAGGGGCACCGGGTCGATG
>CAZWNR010000592.1:0-2534 GCA_964635665.1 uncultured bacterium
AAGCTCGCCTGGGACACCCAGGAGGCCAACATGGCGCTGGAGAGTTCGCCCTTTTTGGCGGTGATGATATATAGCCCGCTGCTGATGCGGCCTAGGGCTTTTTCCAGGTCGGCATCTAGGGATTTGAGCTTTTTCATTTTGCCCGCCTGGGCCAGGGCTTGGCCGAGGTCGGTGCCCATTTCTTCGCAGCGCTGGTAGAAGGTTTCGCTGGGGGTGTCTTTGACGCGCAGGGGGGCAAAGGCGGCGGCCAGCTCCAAATCCTGGAACTTGTTGGCGATGGGATCGATGGGTTCGTCGTTACCGCCGTAGGACTCGAACAGTCCCACGGTTTGCTTGCTGTTGACGGCAGCCAGGATAGTGCCCAAGGTGGCCTGGGTTTCGTTGGCAATGGGGCCAGAGGCCGGGGGCAAGCCAATCACGAGCCCTTTTGCCCGACTGACCAATTCGGTGACTTCCTGGGGGTCGGCGGAGCGCATGTCCATCATTTCTACCGCCACGCTGGTTTTGGTGATGCCCCGCGCAATGGCCTGGGAGAGGCGGTCGCTGTAGCCGTAGTCCGACACGTAGAACACCGCTACTAGGTCTTCGGCCTTGGTTTTCTCCTGGCTCCAGCGCTGGTAGCGTCCGGTGAGTTCCACCACGTTGTAGCGCAGCAGGGGGCCGTGGCCCGTGGCGATCATGGTCACTGGGGGTAGAGCCTCCATCCGCTTCATCGCCGACAGCACCGACCGGGCGTTGGGGGCCATCAGGCACTCGTAGTAAAAGCGAAAGTCTGGGGAGATCCGCTCCAGGTCTTCGTCGTAGGTGGCGTCGCTACAAAAGTGCAGGCCAAAGGCGTCACAGGTGAAGAGAATGCCCGTTTTGTGGTCGTAGGTGAAGATGGTGTCGGGCCAGTGGAGGTTGGGGGCGCTGACAAACTCCAGGGTGTGGCCGTTGCCCAGTTCCAGGGTGTCGCCATTTTTCACAATCAGCCGCTCGAAGGGGTGGTGGACGAGGTCTTCTAGGAACGCAATCGCCACCTTGGCCCCCACGACGGTAGCTTGGGGGGCCAGTTCCAGCATGTCGCGCACCAGGCCGCTGTGGTCAGGTTCGGTGTGGCTGATGACTAGGTAGTCGATGGTTTTGGGGTCAATTTCCCCGGTCAGCGTTTTTAGGTACAGTTCTCGAAACTTGGCGTGGGAGGTATCCACCAGGGCGGTCTTTTCGCCGCGAATGATAAAGGAATTGTAGGTGGTGCCATTTTGCAGACCAAACTCAATGTCAAAGCGATCTCGATCCCAGTCGAGGGATCGAATCGTGGTCACGTCTTCAGCGATGGGCTCCACCGCAATGGTCAAGCGCTTCTGTTGAGGATTGGCGACGGCGGCAACCATGGGCCTGTTCTCCCTATCGTGTGGTCAAATAATCGGTACGTTACGAGAGCTAAGGGCGAGCCGTTGAACGGCCTTCGTCAAAGACCGGATAGCTTCAAAGACTATCCTAATCTCCCATAGCGTCTAGGTTAGCGTAGTTGCCAGTGGGCTTAGGTGATCACTGCCTGTAGCCCGAGCACTTGGCCCGGAGGCACATCCCAGTGACGAATCCTAACGCTCGATGGACTTTAACAACCAGATTGTTTTTAATGTAACTATTCTGACGCAAAACCTGAGCGGGCAGGGTCAAAATTGCTTATTGCTGCCATGGCAAAATTTAATTTATCGCTATGAGTACCCAGTCATTCTGGGTATCCTAGGGGCGCATCCATTCAGTAAGAAACGTGAGATGCCTACGCCAGTTTCCCCTCCGTCTGCCTCCCCATTCCCCACCGGATCTCTCACCCCAGAGCCCACCGCCGATGGTTCGTTTACCCTGTTTTCTGCGGACTTTGGCGAGTGGTTCCACAGCCGCGAAGGGGCCTACACCGAAGCCTACACCACCTACGTAGAGGCCACCGATCTCCCGAAGCTGGCCCAGGCCGAAGCGCTGACGCTGCTGGATGTCTGCTATGGGTTGGGTTACAACACCGCCGCTGCCCTGGCCACCGTCCGCCAGGTGAATCCCCGGTGCCGAGTTCATCTGGTCGGTCTAGAACTGGATGATCGAGTGCCTAAGCAGGCGGTGGAAATGGGGCTAGTGGATCGGTGGTCGCTAGAGATCCGAGACATTTTGGCGCAGTTGGCCCACCAGGGACGGGTCAATCGCCCCACCCTAGGGGCCGAACTGCGCCTGGGGGATGCCCGTCAAACTATTCAAACCCTGGCCGAAGAAGGCTTTAAGGCCGATGTGATTTTCTTCGACCCCTTTTCGCCGCCCCATTGCCCAGAACTGTGGACGGTGGATTTCCTGTGCCAAGTGGCCCGTTGTTTAGGATCGGGGGGTAAGCTCGCTACCTATTCCTGCGCCGCTGCGGTGCGGGCTGCGTTTTTGGAGGTTGGCCTACACCTTGGCCCCATTGCGGCGGCGGGTCGTCGCTGGCCTGGAACCTTGGCCCAATGGTCGCCCGCTGGCCTGAATCCCCTGTCTCAGCAGGAGCAGGAGCACCTGAAAACCCGTGC
>CAZWNR010000593.1:0-2520 GCA_964635665.1 uncultured bacterium
ATCAGCACGGCGGCGGCGGCACAGTCTTTGGCAATTTTAGCGAGTTCGTGGTAGGTCTGCTGCACTGTCAGATCCACCACCGACTCTAGGGCCGTATTCAGCAACTCCATGGTCATCACCGCCCCACAGGTCAGGATGATCACCGCCACCTCCACCGCACTCAGCCCCAGCCCGATGGCCAGACCCACCGCCAGCAGGCCTACCCCCACATGCACCCGAAAATTGCGCTGGGTGCGGAAGGCATAGCTTACCCCCTGCCAAGCATACTGAAAGCTCACCAGCAGGTTACTGGCCACCTGCCAAGATAGGGGACGACTGGGGCGAGCCAGATCGGGGGTGGATACCGAGTCAGATTTTTCGCGATAGGGAGTCATGAATGGGGATCACTACGGATCGGCAGTATAGACGAATACAGGGGTAACCGTCGTCTTTCCGGCAGTTGTTGGCTGCACCACGGCATAGACCTGGCTTCGAGGCTAGTCTACACCAGCGATCAAGATTTCCAGCGATTCATCAACACATTCAAACCATTCGGTCAATTGGCAACAGCTAAGTCAATGTCCCGCAGTAAGGCTCCTTGCTTGGCCAACATGGCTTCCAATTGCTCATCGTCAGGGTGATCCCAGCCCAGCAGATGGAGAAACCCATGGCTTGCCAACCACACCGTTTCCCACGCCAGGGAATGCCCCGCTGCCTCGGCCTGTTGTTGGGCCGTATCCAACGAAATAATGATGTCTCCCAGATACAGCGGCTCCGTCTCCAGCAGTTCCGGGGCCAGGGGCGTCTCATCCTCTAGGGCGGCAAAGGAGAGCACATCCGTAGGCCGATCCATCTGGCGATAGGTGCCGTTTAGCTCAGCGATTTTAGCGTCATCGGTGAGGGTGAGGGATAGCTCGTAGGCCCCCAGTGGCGAGGGCGGCAGTTCTACCTCGGTGGCCCACCGCTGAAACCAAGCCTGCCAGTCTGCCTCAGCAATCACCTGGGCCTGGGGGTGGTGGCCCTCAACGATCACCTCTAGTACAGGGGTAGCCAGGGCAGATTCCGTCGAGTTTGGGGTCCCAGTCATAGATGGTCTATCCCCTAACGAGTCAGGTAGGCCAAACCCACCAGCAGCCCCAGCAGGCCCACCGTGGTTAGGGCAAAGTGATACAGGGACTTGCCGCCCTTTTTCACCATGTTACGCATGGCCAACTTCACAAAGCTGGGCGGGGCTTCCGGGGATGGGGCCTTAGGGTCAACGGTGGCGGTCGTAGTCACAGGATCAGCAGAATCAGGAGTCACAGAATCAATCGTGGGCTGGGTCATGGCAACAACTTGGCAACGTTGGCGATAACTGAGGACGGCAGGACTGGGAGAATGGGAGCAAATGGGATCAAAAGCGAGACTATCCGTCCATCGGATAGCCCATCATATCCAGAACGCCTATGTTTACTTTACCGATTTGAGGGCCGCTATGCCGCTGCTCCCGCCATGCGAGCTGAAGGAGCGGCTATCGGTCGTTGTCAAGCGTTGTCAAGAAAGCCTGTTATTGTCCTACTCAGGCAGCGGGATTTTGGCACTGGAGGGTGAATTTAGGCTTAAGATCCCCTACGTAACGCCTTCATACACAGCGATTGTCTACAGGTTTTGGCATGGCACAACTGACCCCGAACTCTAGCTACAGCCTCAGTCTACGTTTGAGAATTCCCAACCGGGCGGGGATGTTAGCCCGCATCACCCAGGCCATTGCCGATGCCGGGGGCAATCTCGGCGACTTAACCCTGATCAGCCGCAATCGCTACGATGTGGTGCGGGAACTCCATGTGGATGCCTCCGGGGAAGACCATGTGGAGGAGATTGTCAATGCGGTCAAAGCCGTGGAAGACATTGAGGTGTTAGACATTTGTGACCGCACCTTCAAAATCCACGAAGGCGGCAAAATCAGCGTCGAAAGCAAGCTAGAACTCAATAACCAAGACGACCTAGCCATGGCCTACACCCCTGGGGTAGGGCGGGTGTGTCTGGAGATTGCCGAGCATCCAGACCGGGTCTTTGATCTGACCATTAAGGGCAACACCATCGCCATTGTCACCGACGGCAGCGCAGTGCTGGGGTTGGGCAACCTTGGCCCCGCCGGAGCCCTGCCGGTGATGGAGGGTAAAGCCCTGCTGTTTAAAAAATTTGCGGGCCTAGATGCCTTCCCCATTTGTTTAGATACCCAGGACACCGATGCCATCGTCACCGCCGTAAAGCAGTTGGCCCCGGTGTTTGGCGGCGTCAACCTAGAGGACATCAGCGCCCCCCGCTGCTTTGAAATCGAGGCCCGCCTGAGGAAAGAACTCGACATCCCCGTCTTCCACGACGACCAGCACGGCACCGCCATCGTCACCCTGGCCGCCCTCAGCAATGCCCTTAAGCTGGTGAGCAAAACCCTGCCCACGGTCAAGGTGGTGATCAACGGGGCCGGAGCCGCCGGGGTAGCCATCGCCAAGCTGCTGCAACGGGCTGGGTTTTGCTCACCAGCTTAAGGGCATTGCTGAG
>CAZWNR010000594.1:0-2518 GCA_964635665.1 uncultured bacterium
ATCGGTTCCGTCGGAATTTTTGAGGCTCTACCCTACCTGCTGCCCACCCTGCGGCTGCAACGGCAGGCCAAACAAGCTCTTATGGCCCACCCCCCCGATGCCGTGGTGCTGCTCGACTACATGAACCCTAACCTCGTCATGGGGCAATTTTTGCGGAAAACCCTGCCCCAGATACCCATTACCTACTACATTGCCCCCCAGCAGTGGGTGTGGGCCTTTTCCGAAAAAGACACCCGCAAACTGGTGGACTACAGTGACCAAATGCTCGCTATTTTCCAGGCCGAAGCCCAATACTACCAGCGCTTTGGGGCCAAGGTCGATTGGGTGGGCCATCCCCTGGTGGATCGTTACCCAACGCCGCCAGATCAAAGTAAGTCTCGCCAACGCTTAGGCCTTCCCCCAGATCAGACGGTGGTTACTCTGCTGCCCGCCTCCCGTCGCCAGGAGGTGAAGTACCTATTGCCCACCCTGATCCAGGCGGCCCAAATTATCCAGCAACAGTGTCCCGATGCCCTGTTCTTACTGCCGGTCTCGGCGACGGAACTGCAACCCCGCTTCGAGCAAGCGCTAACCCAGGCGGGTCTGCGCGGTCGTCTCATTACCCCCACGGCCGAGTATCAGCCCACCGATGCTATTGCTGCCGCCGATGTGGCCATCACCAAATCCGGTACCGCCAACCTCGAAATTGCCCTAATGAATGTGCCCCAGGTGGTAGCCTACCGCCTCAATCCGGTCAGCGCCCGCATTGCCTACTACGTCCTAAACTTCAAAGTGCCCTACGTGTCGCCCGTTAACCTGGCGGTGAACCAACAGATTGTGCCGGAATTTTTGCAGTGGGAGGCCACCCCTGAAGCTCTAGCGGCGGCATCGCTGGATTTGTTGCGCAACCCCGACCGTCGCCAAGCCATGCTGGCGGGCTATGCCACCCTGCGCCAAGCTCTGGGCGCACCGGGGGCCTGTCGGCGGGCAGCGGCGAAGATTCTGGATCAGATAACCTCATCGCCAGCATAGGCGAGGGTTAGGGGAAGATGGGGGCGAGCTTGAAACCGTGGGTACGGCAGGATTGGCCGATAGGCGGTATAAGAGGTAGCCATGTTGAAACGCCCCCATCTTCACTACAATTGTTATGCCTTCTCGCAGTTTCGAGGGGAAGGCCTTAGACACCGTGGTGAGAGGAGAATTGTGTGAGTATACCGGAGCTATTTGAACGGGGCGGCATTGCCATGTGGCCGCTGCTGCTGCTGTCGATTCTGGCGGTGGGCACGATTCTAGAACGCATTTGGTTTTGGTCCCGCATCCTCACCCGCGAGCGGGAGGTGTCGGGACGGGTTATTGAAGCAGCGCGGCGCGACTGGGCGGCGGCCTCAGACATTGCCCAACGCTCTAGCCCATTGCCTATGGGACGATTTTTGTCCTCGGCGCTGAAGCTGCAAGCCCCTGACCCAGAGGTGTTTCGTCTGGCCCTAGAGACCGCCGCCAACGAAGAACTGGCGATCATGGGTAAGGGCGACAAGGTGCTGGAAGCGGTGATTGCCCTCTCGCCTCTGTTGGGGTTGCTGGGAACGGTGCTGGGGTTAATCAACTCCCTCGGATCCATTCAACTGAGCGATCTAGGCAGTGGCGACGCCACGGCGGGCACCTCCCTCGGCATTAGCGAAGCCCTGATTAGTACTGCCACAGGGCTAATTGTGGCCATCATTAGCCTTGCCTTTTACCGTCTGTTCCAGGGCTTTATTTTTGGGCAGGCTAAGATGTTTCGGCAGGCGGGCAGCGAGCTCGAACTGCTCTATCGGCAAAGTTGGGCCCAGGGTAAGATCAGCGCCCTCCCAGCAGCCTCGGCGGTGGCCCCTGAAGCAACTACCCCATCCCCTGAACCATCCACTCCGGAGGCGGCTACCCCATGAAGGTTGATCTACTGGATACCCCTAGGGAGGACGTGCGGCTGGAGATCATTCCGCTCATTGATGTGATCTTCTGCATCCTCACCTTCTTCATTCTGGCGGCGGTGGGGCTCACCCGTCAGCAAGCCATTGATTTAGACCTGCCCTCAGCCCAAACGGGACAGCCCTTGCCAGGGCAGGTGGGCCAAGGTGGATTGAGTGATCGCCTCTACGTTAGCGTGGACAATCTGGGTCAGGTGTATCTGGATCAACAGCCCGTCAGCATTGACCTGCTCTACGACGTGCTCTTGCAGTTTAACCAGGTCAGCCCCAGTGGCCTGATTGTGCTCTACGCCTCCCGCGATGCCCGCTACGAAGATGTGGTGACGGTGCTAGACGTGCTGCGATCCGTCGGCGGGGATCGGGTGGCCCTGGCGACACTGCCTAGGGATATTGACCTCAGCGATCCCAATGCCACCACCAATCCTTTCCCAGGACTGCCCCAGGATATTCCCCAGGACGATCCTCTCAACGGATCCCCTGATCTGGGCATCCCTGGCACGGATACGGAGGAGGGGCTAGACAGTGATCCCAGCCCCAGCGTGCCCTTCAATCCTTCAGAGGGGCTATCCCCTGAC
>CAZWNR010000595.1:0-2516 GCA_964635665.1 uncultured bacterium
CAACGGTGGAACCCATGGGTCACGCTGCGCTAACCCATCCTATTCAGGACTGTGGTGGGTTACGGCAAGGGCAATGCAGCTTGGCCCAAGATGCCCTCAAGCGGCCGCTAACCCGCCCATGGCCAAGGGGGTAAAGGCTTGATCCATGTCCCCCTTGGCCGAGGTTTGCTAATCCATCGCCCAACCGAACCACTTAGCTAAGCTTCTAGAACTCAACTAAAGAGCATATTTTTCTAAAACTCCCCAGGTAGGATTCGAACCTACGACCAATCGGTTAACAGCCGACCGCTCTACCACTGAGCTACTGAGGATCAGGTCGAAACTAATACTAACGAGAAAAGCTATGCTTTGACAACCCCTTTCTAGAAAAAATCTGTGCCACCTCAGATTCCCCCGTACGGGCGCACAGCAGTGCGCCCCAACCCTGGCCTCAACCCCCTGGCCCCAACCCTGGCTCCAATCCCCTAGCTTCGATGGCCAAAGCGCAGGCGCATCAGCTTTTCTTGGGCTTCTTGGTTCAGGCCACTCATCAACGAACGGTTGGCGGGCTGGGGGCGGCGGCGCAGGCTTTGCTGGTGAATCAGGTGAATATCACTTTCGAGCTGGCGGGCCGACATCCATTCGGCCCCGTAGCCCGTCACCGTGAGTTGGTGTACCCGGTCGGAGGTGGCGACGATCACCCGATGGTTGCGGCGGGATTGGTGCATGAGCCTGGCGCACACCTTTTCGATGTAGGTGTCGGCGGTTTGGCCAAAGTCGGTGTAGTGGACCGAGAGTTGGTCGGTGATGACTTCTTGAACGCTGGGCGACGGCACCCCGTGGGCATCGAACACTAGGTGAGTGTCTAACCCCTTGCGGGCGCTGTAGTTGGCGAGAATCTCGATCAATTCACGGCGGGCCGCATCAAAGCCGTCCTCCTGCTTTTTTTGGACGAGCAGCGGCCATGCGCCGATCATGTTGTAGCCGTCTACCAATAGCTTAGCAATACAATCGTTCCGCTCCATGGCCCCATCCCCCCGCCCCAAGGTTACATAACGACATAATCCCTTCATCTTACTGGGGATTTTTGGCGTTTGGGGTTGCTTTGGCTACGGGGCCATGGAGTCGATGACGGGTATCTTGCCCGAACTAGGCTGCCTGCAGCAACGCCTTCAACCGTTCCGTGCTGCCCTCATCCGTCACCTGGCCCGCTTGCAGCAAAAAGGCTCGGTCGCAATAGTCCAGTTCCACCAAGCGATGGGTGACCCATAGGGCCGTTAGTCCCCGCTCTTTGACCAGTGCTCGCACCCGCTTTACCAGGTCGATCTGGCTGTCAGGATCCAATAGGGCGGTGGGTTCATCCAGCAGCAGCACATGGCAGTGGCGGGCAATGGCCCCGGCGATGGCGACTCGCTGTTTTTGTCCGCCGCTGAGGGCATAGATGGGGCGACGCTTGAGGTCTAGCAAATTAATGGCGGCGAGGGCATCGTCTACCCGGTTGCGAATTTCTGCCAGGGGCAGGTTTTCTTCCACCAGGCCAAAGGCGACATCGGCCCCCACCGTGGGCATTACTAGTTGATGATCGGGGTTTTGGAACACAAACCCTACCGGGGATTCAATGAACCACTCCCCGGTCTGGGGCTTCAGCAACCCACCCAAAATCCGCAACAGGGTGGATTTGCCGCTGCCGTTGTTGCCCAGCAGCATGCAAAATTCCCCCCGCTCCACCGTGAGAGAACAGTTCCGCAACACGGGTTGCCCAGAGGGCCACTGAAATTGCAGGTTGTGAACGTCGATGGCGGCGTTTGGATGGGTGATGGTCATGGATGGGGTGAATCTATTGATCAGCGGTGAGGGCAAAGAACCCTGGAGGACGCCCGCCTGCCACACCCGCCGCTTTCTCGAAAATTTGCACGGCGGCGACTTCGCTGGAGAGCACCGTCACTTTTTTGTTGGGGATTTGATCGCAGGTCATTTCTAGCCACTGGCCGCTGCCGCTGCGAACGTCGTTAACAATGGATCCGTAAAGCGCTTCTGCCGCCTCCTGCTCCTTCTTCTGCACCGAGAGGGGCATGGCCGTATGCTTGAGGGTCAATTCAATCGTAAACATAGGTTAGAGAGTACTCGTGACGTTAACGATGGCCGATGGCAATGCTTCCACCATATATAAGTGTAGTGCTGGGTATGCCAAAGCTGACATGGGGGCCATTTCTCCTGGATAGATTAGGTATATCGACTCATGGCAAGCCTCAAATCTTAAGGAAATCAGCGGTTAGAGGTTGGGATCATCAAAAACACCCCCTATAATGATCACTACGGTAAAGAATAGTAAACACTCCTCATAATTCGGAGTTATGGTCTTGACAGGTTGTCGGGCTTGGCTCACGAAAAGCTGGGGAAGCGCCATTATCTTCCGTGTATATAACTGTCCATTGATGATTACGGAGATTCGCGTATGACCATTGCAATGGGGCGCGCGCAAGCTCAACGGGGATGGTTCGACGTCCTCGATGACTGGCTGAAGCGCGATCGCTTTG
>CAZWNR010000596.1:0-2487 GCA_964635665.1 uncultured bacterium
GGGATGGGCGGCTTTGGCCACAGCGGCAGAACCGCAGCTTCAAACGCCAGAACCTCCGGCTGTCGAGGTTCCTCATTCTGAAGCGGCTCATCCTGAGTCTGTTGATACGGAATCTGCGAATCCTGCGGCGGAATCTGTTAGTCCTCAACCCGTTAATGCTGAGTCCATTACCCCTGAAACTACGGAATCGGATGATCCTGAGTCTCTAGAAACCGTTGATCCTGATCCTGTCGAGCCGGAATCCGCTAATTCTGACCCTACTGTTCCTGAATCTGTCGATAGGGAAGCCGTTAATCCTGAAACGGCTGATCCTGAGACCATTACCCCCGAGGGAATTGATCCAGAGATCCTAGAACCTCCATCGACCGTAGCGACGTGGGAAACGTTTCAGCAGTGGTGCGAAGCCGAGGATAGTTTGCCAGAGGGGCAGCGGCGTACGGTGGAGGTGCTGCTCGTGGAACTGGGGGTGGAAAACTGCCGCCAAGCGGGGCGACGGGCTTCGGTCGTCACGCTTTTGAACCTATCGCACCAAGGTTTGACAGACATTGCCCCCTTGGCTAGCTGGCCCCAACTGACGGATCTGCTGCTGCACAACAACGCCATTCAAGACCTGCGCCCCCTGGCTGAGATGCCAAACCTCACCCGCCTCTACCTCAGCAACAACCAAATTACCGACCTCGCACCCCTGGCTTCCCTAGACCAGATCCGGGTGCTGAGCTTAGCCAACAATCCCCTAGGGGATGTGCAAGGGCTGGAGTCACTGACGACCCTAGAAGAACTGCACCTCAGCCAAACCCAACTGCAATCCCTTGCGCCCCTTGCTTCTCTGTCGAACCTCACCACCCTTTATCTGAATCAAAACCAGATTAGCGATCTAACGCCGCTGGCTTCCCTAACGGCCCTAGAAGTGCTTGACCTTAGCTCGAACCAGGTGGACAATCTGGCCCCCCTGATGGCCCTAGAGAATCTGCAATATCTCAACCTCAATCGCAACCGCATCCAGGATGCTTCAGCCCTGCGGACGATGCCGAACCTAGGGCAGGTTTATCTCTACAACAATCCGGTTAACCGATCTGGGTGTCCTGGTAATCCCAACGCGATCTGTTTTATGTAACCTCAACCCTCAGGCTCAGTAGATCTCAACGTTCCCGCCGCCCACCCTAACGGGAAGCAAGCTACACCCCCAGCCCCTCTCCTACGGGGAGAGGGGAGCCGGAAGCCTTTCAAAGTCCCTCTCCCTTGGGGAGAGGGATTTAGGGTGAGGGCGGCTCAGGTTACTCAAACTGAGGTGGCAGTTCTGAAGGGGACAGGCCGTTCGGGCTGGAGAGACGGGGGGTGACTAGGGGATCCCCAGGTTCGCCCGCTGCCTCTGCTGCCGCCGCCGCCGCCGCCGCTGCCGCCGCTCCATTCTCACCGCCACCGTTGGCTGTCGCCGCCGGTAGGGCCACGGTGGCCAGGGTAAACGACCGCTGCACCTGTTTACCGTCGCGATTGGTGACCTGGAGGGTGATCACGGTGGAGCTACTTTCGGTACCGAGGGGCAGAGGCAGACTGCCCTGGGGTGGCACATTACCAGGGACGGGCAGCAGGGCCACGGTGGTACCGGGGTTGGCCTCCACCTGCCAAGACACGACCATCTGCGGCGGTGGCTGGTTGGGGGCTAGGGTAACGGTGTATTTGGGCTGCAAGGGCTGGCCGTTCACCGAAAAGTTGAGAATCTGCGGCGGGCGGGCTTCGATCAAAATCGGGGCGGTGGCCAGGGTGATGGGAGGTTCGGCGGGGCCATCGACGGGGATCACCGTAAGCTCAAAAATATAGCGTCCGGCCTGACGCACTCCGGTTTGCAGGTTTTCGCAAATGAGGGCTCCTTCGATACGGCAAAAGGGCTGAAGTTGCTCGGGAATGCCCTGGCGCAGGTCAATTTGCACCTTAGGGAACACGACGGTGCCTTCGGGGTCGCGACCCACCAACTCTAAAACCGCGACGCGCTCAGGATGGGCGATAGCCCAATTGAGTCGAATACCGTAGGGGTCGGGGGCAGGGTTGGCCCCAGAATTGGTCCCAGAATTGGCCCCGGTGTTTGGCCCAGCGTTGGATCCAGGGTTTGACCCAGCATTCCCAGCATTTTCGGTACGGTTGGCCTCCTGGTTCGCCGCCACGGGCTGGGCGCTGGGGGGTGGGGCCTCGGGGTAGACGGGCTGGCTAGGGCCAAAGGCCAAAATTTCTGGCTTGGGGAAGGGATCGACGGTGATCAGCGCCGAGGTGATCTGGTGGGGAAGAAGATTACCGCGCCTGGGTTTGGGAAAGGCGGTGAGGGTGAACTGGTATTGACCGGGCTGGCGGGCGTCGGTGAGCACGGCACGGCAGGTGAGCAGCACGCGGCTGAGGGTGCAGAAGGGCTCTAGAGCAGCGGGCAGCCCTTGGCTGAGGTCGTAGGTGATGGGGCCGCTGGTAATGGTGCCTCCCGGCGATTGGCCGACGAGCTCT
>CAZWNR010000597.1:0-2487 GCA_964635665.1 uncultured bacterium
GTCAGGGGGCATTCTCGGTACCACAGTTGCAGCAGTTCCAGCACCTGGCCAGTCTGCCAGAGGGGAGAGATGCAGTCGCTGACCAGAATCACCAGGCGACGACCGCTGGGGTCTAAAATTTCCCTGGGGCTGCGCACCCGCTGCTTGTGGTAAGGGATGTGGCGCTGAGAGTAGAGTTCGGGCTGGCCAGCGGCGTTGGTGACCAGGCTCCAGACCCGCACATCTCTAAACGCGCCTTGCCGTTCTAGCAGTCGCTGGAAGTCGGCAATCAGGTCTTTCCACAGTAGGTGCGACCTCGACTCTTCCACCACCAAGGCCACTTCAAGCCAGCGTTCGGGGGCGGGCTTGAGCACGGGAATGCAGAGCTTTTGTTCGGCGGTGCGTTCGGCGGTGGCTTCTTCGTCGAGCAAAACGGTGCGGTTAGAGGCCACTTTGCGCATCAGGGGCCGAAACGCCCGCCCCAGGCTCAGGGTCTCTCGCAGGGCCGGGGGGGTCGGGGCCTGGACGGTGTCCTGGGGGCTCTGGCGGGGCCGAGGCGATTGGCCTTGTTTGCCCTCTAAGGTGAGAGAAACGGGGGGCGGGGCATCTGTTTCCTTGGGCTGATTGGCCTTTTGCCGCACATTGACCTGGGGTTGGCTGCCCTGGTCATTCCCCTCATCTGCTGTCGTCTGGGTTGGGGCAGACCGATCTGGGGTGATCTGTTGGGCCAGCCAGAGGGTATCGGCCAGGTTCTCGCCATCGACATTAAACTTGGCTTGTTTGAGCAGGGTGACCAGCCCCTCAATACCTGTCGGGATCGGTGGTTGGCTTTTCAGGGGCAGGCGTCCGGTCATGGCAAGCGGCCCCCCAGACACCACGGTGGGGAGGGCTGAGCGACCCAGGGTAGGACGGCATCAGACATCTTCGGCACTGGTGAGATACTTCAGCAGATGCTTTTCCAGGTCTTCGCGTTCGGTGCCGGTGGGTACCTGGTCTTGGGTGAGCAGGTAAATGGCATTCAAGAGTTGATCGGTCGCCAGGTCGCCGCCCCCGCGCTTCTCAACGAACTTGCCAATCAGGTCATCAATCAGGGCTTGGGCCTGGGTGGCTAGGTCTGGGCCTAGGTGGGCGGTCACAATGGCTGCAAGCTGCTTAGCATCGGGTTCCTTCATCGTGAGCCGCACACAGCGCCGCAAAAACGGGGGCGGAAAGTCGCGCTCGCCGTTGCTGGTCATGACCACAAAGGGGAACTCAGAGCAGGGTACCTGGCCCTCAACAATTTCCCAGTAGGCATCCTTAAAGGTGGCTTTGGTTGCGTCTTTATAGGCGGTGCGCACGGTGATGCGGTCAAACTTTTTGGCAATGCGTTCTAGCTCAGGAATGATGAATCGGCCTTCTTCTAACACATGGAGCAGGTCGTTGGGCAGGTCAATGTCGCTTTTGTCGATCTCGTCAATCAACAAGACCCGTGGCTTCTCCGAGGGCAAGAGGGCGGTGCCCAACGGCCCCAGGGTAATGTAGTTGCCAATCTCGGCCAGGTTGTCTTTCCCTCCCTGGGACTGGGCATCTTGCAGTCGCCCGATGGCATCGTAGCTGTAGAGCCCCTGCTTCAGGTCGGTTTTGGTGGTGATAGGCCAGTAGAGCACTTCCCCCAGTTGCAACTCGTGGGCCACGGCATAGGCCAACGAGGTCTTGCCCGTGCCCGGTTTGCCCGTTACCAGCAACGGTCGGCGCAGGTAGAGGGCCGCATTAACTACCTCAATGGCCTCCTGGCGGGGTTGAAACGTCGCGCCCCGGTCTTTTCTCGGCTCAGAAGACTCTGGCGCAGGCTGGCTAAAGGCTCGCCAACTGGGGGGGGCGGGTAAGCGATCAACCCCCTCGTGGGGGGAGCCAGTGCCTCGAAAAATCTTCCAGTCTTCCATAGGGATTAGAACGAGAGGGGTTAGATTGAATAGTCAATATCGGGGGGAACCCGGTGGGGGTTTTCCCACACCAGAAACAGATGGCGGCCTATGTGGTTATCGTCCTCACTATCGTAAGCATCGCGCCGGGTTTGGGACACGCTATCTAAAACGCTGTGCAGGCATCCGTTCAGAAGGTCTTCAAACTCTTGTGCCGTATTGATCTGCTGTTGCAGCCAGAGGGCAATGGGGGTGGCCGTCCCTAAGATTAGGGCCAGAGGGCCACCCCTCGCCGTCGATAGGTTACCGTAGGGAATCTTAACAGCTACGGATTGGACGTTCTTAAGAACCTGAGCCTGGGCCAGGTCAAAGGGAATGAAGACCTGGTTGGCGGCTTGGTGCAGCACCGTTTCAGCGTGTTTCCACTTTTGTTGCCACAGCCCTTTGGGGCGATAATTGCGGGCTAACCGTTCGTAGGAACGCAGCACCACACGCTGACACTCATGGCAGAGGGGGCTTTCGCCACCGAACTGCCCTTCAATAGACCAGCCATGCACCGCCTGGTTCAGCACCGGTACACCGGCGTCGATCAACCGGCCTAGTGCCA
>CAZWNR010000598.1:0-2480 GCA_964635665.1 uncultured bacterium
AATTTCATAATTTAAAATTGCAGCCTCATAATTGCCCACGACGTAGCAGCTATTACCCTTGGAAAGATAATAGGAGGATTGTCCCTGTGTGCCGTCAACTAATAGTACATCCTGTCCTGATCCTGATATGGGTATTGACTGAAGTTTGCCATTCTCTTCTAAAGCATCCACAAAGGTAAAGATGGCGGATCGCCAGTCGAGGAAATCGGCGGCGCGGCGAATTAAGTATTTGAGGGCAAAGGGCGGCACCACAAACACAAAACACAGGTGGCCAAAGTGGTCGCGAAAGTTATCGCGTTGTTGGTTGAGGTGGCTGAGCAGGGGCGGGACGGTATCGAGGTTGTAGTAGTCGCCTTCGCCGCCATAGCCCGGTTTAATATCGGCTTCTAGAGATTTTTCGATACCTTGAATAAACAGAATATTCAGGTCGGCCAGGTCGGGGCGTTCGGCCACTAGGTTATGGAGATTGGTGATCGGTTCCGGGAGGGTGAGGGTGCCGATGGTTTTCTGGGGCAGGTCTTTTTGAAGGCGCTGTAAAATGTCTTGGGCCTTGGCGGGGCTGGCCTGGATAAACAACAGCCCAAACCCCTTCCGTCGCCGCAAAGATCGTTGCAAAGCCTGATACTGGGCTTCGGGGTCGGCGGCCATTTGTTTCGCAACATTTGCCAGGGTCATGATTTTAGGGCTGTGCGGCGGCTCATTGAGGGCTAGGGCATCCGTGCCAATCGAGTTTTCCTGCCCTGCCAAGTCGGGAGGGATCAACCAGGACTTCCGGTCAGGGGCTACTGTGTACACATAAGTCCTTAACGTAGACGGGATACGGAATTGATCCCCCCTAGCCCCCCTTGTGAAGGGGGGAACCAGAATCAAAGTCCCCCTTCACAAGGGGGATTTAGGGGGATCTCCAAGGACTTGCGGCATGAAAGCAAGATGTGTGTACACAGTAGGGTTAGGGGGAAGGGATTTCGGCGGGGGTGATCGGTTCTGGAGGATCCATCCGGTTTTCTGGCAGAGGCATTTTGCTGCCGCCGCCTCGGCCTAGGTCGCCATGGAGCAGGGTGTAGAAGCAGGGGATGATAAACAGCGTCAGCACCGTGGCCAGGGAGAGCCCGGAGAACACCACCACGCCCAGGGGTTGCAGGAATTCGGAGCCTTCGCCAATGCCCAGGGCCAACGGGAACAAGCCCAGCACCGTGGTGACGGTGGTCATCAAAATCGGGCGCAGGCGGCGGGGGGCAGCTTGCAGAATGGCCGCTTGGCGGGAGCATCCGGTGTCGTTGTAGATTTGGTTGGCCAGTTCCACCATGATGATGGCGTTGTTCACCACAATTCCCACCAGCAGTACGGCACCGACCACCACCGTGGCCCCAATGGCGGTTTGGGTGACAAACAAACCGAGGATTCCCCCCGCCAGAGCTAGGGGCACCGTCAGCATAATCACCAGCGGGTCGATCAGGGAGTTGTACTGCACCGCCATCACCACAAACACCAGGAAGCTCGCTAGGGCACCCAGCACCACAAGGGACTGCTGAAGTCCGTCATTAGTGGCGGCGGCGGCACTGGGCAGGCGGGTAATGCCGGGGGGCAGTTCCAGTTGGTCAACGATGGTATCGGCTTCGGCGAGGGCCGCTCCGAGGCTGGCTCCTTCGGCTAAGTCTCCGGCCAGCAGAAAGACCTGGCGACGGTTGATGCGCTGAATTTCCCCAGGGGCAGGGGCGATGGCCACCTCGGCAATGTCGCCAAGCTGGAGCCGTTGGCCTGCGCTGGTAACGAGGGGAATCTCCAGCAGTTGGGCCGACTGCTGCACGCTGCCGGGGGGAAGCTGCACCTGAATATCGACCAGGCGGTTGCCCCGCTGAAGCTGGGTGGGCACGGTGCCGTTGAGGGCGGTTTGGATGGTGGCCCCCAGGTCTACCGCCGAGAGGCCCAGATCCGCCGCCCGATCCCAGTCGGGCAGAATTTGTAGTTCCTCTTGGGGGGCTTCGCCATCGGGTCGATAGCGGGCCAGTTTAGCCTCGCCCAGGGCTGCCATCAGTTGCCGTCCGGTCTGGGCGAGGGCTTTGGAGTCGTCGCCCTGGAGACCAATATCAATGTCGGATCGCACCGGGGAGTTGCTCAGCACCAGCCCGCGCACGGTTTCCTGGCTAACGCGAATTAGGGTATCGACCAGGGGCAGTTGGCCCAGTTCGCCGTTCATGCGCTCTACAAAGGCGGCGGTGTCGCTACCCGATTTAAGGGTGATGGTGCTGCTGCCGCGTAGGGTGTTGGCGCTGGTGTTGCTGCCAAACAAAAAACCTCCCGCCGTGGTGAACACGTATTCCGTCTCCGGTTGGGCTAACAGGATCTCATCGACGGCCTGCATGACTCGCTGGTTGGCTTCCACGGTGGTGCCCGCCGGAAACCGCACAAATACCCGCGCCTGCCCCGTGTTGATGGTGGGCAAAATTTCTTGAGGTAATTTTTGGGCTAATTGGAAACTG
>CAZWNR010000599.1:0-2453 GCA_964635665.1 uncultured bacterium
CCTCCAGGGCGGCATCATCCGCTGGGCCATAGATGCTCGGATCCAGCAGTACCACATCCAACGCCACCGCCCTAGCCCCGGCTTCCATCAGCCGATCAATGGCAGTCGCGTAGACCTGACGCTGCCAGGGCCAAGATTCTAGGGGTGCTAGGTAGGGATAGCGATCTGGGCTAGCCGAGTAGGCTGCCCCCTGGCTGAGGGAATATTCATCGATGGCCAAAATCACCACATCATCGGGGGGCGCAATTGGCCCCCGCAGCCGCCACAGCAACGACTGGGCATAGCCCTCGGTACGCACAATCCAGGGGGTCTGGGAGGCCAGGGCAATGGCTCCAAACACGGCACAGCTGACCATTAGCCCGTGCCCCAGTTTACGCAGTGATCGACTGGATCGCTTCACGTCCTGACCTCCCCCAACCGTGTTCTACCCCTTTCTTCGGTAGGATAGGGCAGAATCCTGACGATCTCGAAGCTCTCATTATCTCGAAATCATTCTTGCAGCCCGACGCCACTAGAGAATCATTCCGGTCTGTTTACCGTCGCGCCTAACCTTATTTGCGAACGCTATTTTTAGCCTAATCGGTTGAACGGTCGTCACCAAAATTTATGCCTTGATCCCACCGTCTGATAGACTGAGAAACTGAGATAGGGAACGCGAAAACCTACTAGATATAGGCACTTGGAGGATTAATCCCGTGGAAAGTACCCTCGGTCTTGAGATTATTGAGGTGGTCGAACAGGCGGCGGTCGCCTCGGCCCGTTGGATGGGTAAGGGCGAAAAGAATATCGCTGACCAGGTGGCCGTGGAAGCCATGCGGGAGCGCATGAACAAGATTCACATGCGTGGTCGCATTGTGATTGGTGAGGGTGAACGGGACGATGCCCCCATGCTCTACATCGGTGAAGAAGTGGGGATTTGCACCCAGCCCGATGCCAAAGCCTTCTGTAACCCCGACGAACTCGTCGAAATCGACATTGCCGTTGACCCCTGTGAGGGCACCAACCTGGTGGCCTACGGTCAGAACGGTTCCATGGCGGTGCTGGCTATCTCCGAGAAGGGTGGTCTGTTCGCCGCCCCCGACTTCTACATGAAGAAGCTGGCGGCTCCCCCCCAGGCCAAGGGCCATGTGGACATCAACAAGTCTGCCACCGAAAACCTGAAGATCCTGGCCGAGTGCCTAGATCGGGCCATCGACGAACTGGTGGTGGTGGTGATGAAGCGGGATCGCCACAACGAGCTGATCAAGGAAATCCGCGACGCTGGGGCTCGCGTCAAGCTGATCGCCGACGGTGACGTCGGTGCTGCGATTTCCTGCGCCTTTGCCGGAACCAACACCCACGCCCTGATGGGTATCGGTGCCGCTCCTGAAGGGGTGATTAGCGCCGCCGCCATGCGCTGCCTCGGTGGTCACTTCCAGGGCCAGTTGATCTACGATCCTGAAGTGGTGAAGACCGGCCTAATCGGCGAAAGCAAAGAAGCCAACATCGCCCGTCTCAACGAAATGGGCATCACCGACATCGACAAGGTCTACGATGCCAACGAGCTAGCCTCCGGCGAAACCGTGCTGTTTGCCGCCACTGGCATCACCTCCGGCGAACTGATGAACGGCGTGCGCTTCTTCCACGGCGGTGCCCGGACCCAGTCCCTGATCATCTCCAGCCAGTCTAAGACCGCCCGCTTTGTGGATACCATCCACATGTTCGAGGCTCCCAAGACCCTGCAAATCCGCTAGGTTACGGATCGGCCCCCTCTCCTAGGAGGAGAGGGGTTGGGGGTGAGGTTCTACAGGGGCCTTGCGATTTACAGATCCTAAAGAACAAATCAATCATCGGGAAAAGGTGAGGTTGAAAATAACTTCACCCTTTTCCCCCTAGAGATGTGGCTTTCCGCATCTCTTTTTTTGGGCCGTTTACATTTTTTGATGGACTTTTGTTGAGTTTCCTTGAGTCGGCGTCGATTTATCTCTAAGTTCAAACATATTGGCTTTTGTGCGCCCGATCCCCTGGGGTCACCCCCTGCCCAAACTGTCCCTATGGTTGCGGCAGCGGGGTCTCAGATCCCGATCAGCGGCCACCATAAATTAGGTGAATAACTAACGCGTGGAGGAAGAATGAATATCGCCGTAATTGGCCTGAGCCATAAAACTGCCCCCGTTCAAATTCGCGAAAAACTTAGCATTCCCACGGCTCAGACAGGAGACGCGATTGCCCATCTCACCCACTGTCCCCACATCGACGAAGTTTCTATCCTCAGCACCTGCAACCGTCTCGAAATTCACATCGTTACCGAAGAGACCGAGCAGGGCATTCGGGAAGTAACCCAGTTTCTCTCCGAGCACAGCGGCCTGCCTCTGCCCGAGCTGCGCCAGCACCTGTTTATTCTGCTGCACCAGGATGCCGTCAACCACCTGATGCGGGTGGCGGCGGGGCTAGATAGCCTCGTCCTCGGCGAA
>CAZWNR010000600.1:0-2450 GCA_964635665.1 uncultured bacterium
GTTTTAAAACTGCACCACCCCGTTTTAACGGTTCCGGGGGGGGGTTGGGGCTGGGGGGGGGGGCTTTTGGAGTCCAAACTGGCTGTCCTCGGCCTTTTCAGGGCCATCGCCCCACAGCAGGTCAAATTCTGCCCCAAAGGTTTGGGCCAGGCTAGGGCTGTCGATCACCAAGATGGCGTTGGCATTGCCCCGGCTATCCTCGGTACTCAGATCGCCGTGGATGTCGCTCATCGTCCAGTTGGCGGAACCTGTGACGACCCGCCGCCCGTCGATCACCATAAATTTGTGGTGCATCAGGCCGCTGCCCTTGCTGCCGTCGGCGGTGTCGTCCAACCGGGGCACTTGAGCCTGGTCGAGGATAGAGAGGGCATCGCGCTGGGCGATTTCCTCGGCGCTGAGGGTGCCGTCTTGGTTGAGGTCTACAAACTGATACAGCTCGGTGGCTTTGCTGCGGTCGTGCTCATCCAAAAAGGAGAAGTCGTTGGGCTGGCGTTGGGCCATGGGGGTGCTGTAGCTGTTTTCCACCACCACCCGCACCCGCATACCCTGGGCTTGGCGTTGGACTAGGGCCTCGGCAATGCGCGGCAGGGTAAACTCGTGAACCGCCACATCCACGGAGGTTTGGGCGCTGTGGATGGCGTCGATGATCACCTGCTCTAGGTCGTCGCCGTAGCGGGTGATCTGGCGGTAGGGGTCGGTGTAAACTGAGGCTTGACTTTGGTTGAAATACGCCTGAATGTAAGGATCTTGGGGCAATGGCGTGAGGGTCGGAAGCTTGGCGTTGCTGCGAAACTGGCTGCTGAGGCCCACAAACAGCAACAGCCCCAGGCCAAACCCGATCCCCAAACGCCAGCGGGAAGATTTTAGTCGATGCACGATGGTAGGTTGAAATCGTCTTGGCTTAGCAAGCCCCTACGGCGGTTCGGATTATCAGCCCAGGCACAGGATCCGCCGAATTTCTTGGATGGCTACCAGGATTAGCCCATCTCCCGGATCCCCTCCCATAACTCATCGTCCAGACCGCTAGCGCGGCACCCCAAGGGTGAAGATCCACGGTGTCCTAATCGGCCCAGAAGTGGAGTGGGGCCGAGAAGCGACATACCGAATTGAGGGGAATTCGTTTAGGCTAGAAACTAAGTTTTGGATGGGTAGAATGGCACAACGATGTCCGGTGCCGGCGGAACAGCAGCCGATTAACGAATACCAGGATGTGCGCGAATCTTGGTTCTATAGCTGGGGTAGCCGCGATTTGAAGGGCTACCTCAAGCCTGTGGTCATTCTCTGGCTGGTGGGCTGGCTGATAGCTGGCCCCATGGCGGCGGCAAGCTTTGTTCCGGCCAAACATCCCCTTCCCTTTGCCCTCAGTGCGGCGATGGGAGCCTTAATTTTGCCCATGCTGGCCTTGATGCAGCTCTATGTGGGTTGGGCGCATGTCGGCGGACGCCTGAAACAAGACAAGGTGCCCTACGAAGAATCGGGCTGGTATGACGGGCAGGTATGGGTGAAACCGGAGGAGGTCTCCAACCGTGATCGCCTGATTGTAGATTACCAAGTGCAGCCTGTGTTGCAGCGCATTCGCAAAACCATCGGCACCATTGCGGCTCTGCTTAGCTTAGGGCTAATCGCCTGGCAATTGATCTAAGATGACGGGGCAGATTTCCAATCATGGCACTCCCCCGCTCACCCAATCACCAGTAACCACCCCCCCGATTCCTAATTCCTCCCATCCTTCAGCCAGAGCATCCCCTATGACCAGCAGCCGGGTAAACCGCCACCAAACCAAAGAGCTAGACGTGCAATTGTTGCGTGAGGGCATTGTTGAATCCAGCCATACGGCCCATGTGGTGGTGTGCGATGCCCGGGGGCGGAACCTTTCGGTGGCGGGTAACCCCGAACTGGCTACCTTTATTCGTTCGGCCCTGAAGCCCTTTCAGGCCCTAGCGGTAACTGCTGCTGGGGCTATGGAGCGCTACAACCTTAACGACCAGGATCTCGCCATCATGTGCGGATCTCATCAGGGCACTATCGAGCAGGTGCGCCAGGTGTTTCACATTCTCTGGCAGTCGGATCTAGATTCCACCGCCCTGCGCTGCCCTACCCCGGCGGGGCGAAAAAGCCCCCTAGAGCACAACTGTTCCGGCAAACATGCGGGGATGTTGGCGGTCTCTCACCAGCAAAACTGGCCCATAGAAACCTACCTCGACCGCAACCACCCCGTTCAAAAGCTGATTCTTTCCCGCATGGCTGAACTGCTGGGGATGCCTGCCGATGAGTTCATCATGGCCCATGACGACTGCGGTGCCCCTACCTACTTCATGCAGTTGCGCCAGATGGCCACCCTCTTTGCCATGCTCTCCTCCGGCGACAACCTGGAGATGGAGCGCATCATCCGCGCCATGACCAGCCATCCTGGCTTGGTGGGTGGCCCCGATGCCGTTGATACCAAGCTC
>CAZWNR010000601.1:0-2444 GCA_964635665.1 uncultured bacterium
GGCGTTCGTTGTCTGAGGTGGTTTGCTTTGCTGGGGAACCAGCCTTCCCCCAGGCCCTTGCTGCGCTGGATCAGCAATCCGCTCCCCTGCCCTTGGTGGGACGGTTTGCCCTCGGAGCCCACAGCATTGAAGTGCGCTGGGTGCTCCACCCCCTATTTACCCCCGATCAGCAGCGCCTGGGGATCAGTGCCGTGGGCTACTGGTCAATTCCGCCAGGTTGGTCAAGACCACAATCTAACCGCTACCCCCACGCGGCCGCCAGCACCACCCTATCCCAGGCGGATCAACTCTGTGCCCAGCTTCAGGCCTACTCTCCCCGGCTCAATCAAATTACCCGCAATGTACGCTGGACGCTGGATCTAGATATCATCCAGCAGCAGACCGTAGAAGGGCTGGGTGACCTATTTGAGGTCAGCCGTTGCATTGTGGTATCCGCCACGGTACAGCCCTTTCAGGTGGCCGCCGAATATATAAACAACAACCGCCTGTCTCCCTGGCAAGGGCAACCCCTTCCTCCCACGGAATACCCCTACCTCGATCAGGCTGCGCAGTTTCCTGGGGCGGTGCGCTTTCAATCCCCCGATGCCCCAGGGCAGAGCACGGTGGCGGTGGCCACCCGCAACCAGGGCCAAATCAACGGGTTCATCCTTCTCTACGACATCGCTGCCCGCACCTGGACAGAGGTGGAGATGGCGCTGATTACTGACCTGGCGGATCAGGTGGGAACGGCCATGGCCCACGCCTATTTGTTTGCCGAAAGCCACGCCCTCGCCATTAAGCTACAACAGGCCAACGCCAGCCTGCTAGAGAAGCAGCGGGAATTTCAGGAGGCCCGTCGCCAAGCGGAGGAGGCTCGCCAGCAGGCGGAGGAAGCCTCGCGGTTGAAGAGCGAATTTCTGGCCAACACCTCCCACGAATTGCGCACCCCCCTGAATGGCATCATCGGTTTTCTGAAGCTAGTGCTTGATGGCATGGCCGATGACCCCGAAGAGCAGGAGGAATTCATCCAAGAGGCCCACAAATCCGCCATCCACCTGCTGGAGTTAATTAACGATGTGCTAGATATTGCCAAGATTGAAGCGGGCAAAATGCAGATCGACATGGGGCCAGTCAACCTCAAAGAACTGTTGGCTAATGTGGAAAATTTTTCCCGACCCTTGGCGGAACAAAAGGGGCTATCTTTTCAAATTCTGCTGCCCGCTACCCGCGACGAAATTACCCTTAACGGCAACTATCAACGGCTGCTTCAGGTGTTGCTGAACCTAGTGAGCAACGCCGTTAAATTCACCCACGAAGGGGGCATTACCATTCAGGCCGAGGTGAAGCCCCAAAAGGCTGAATATAAGGGTGCTACCTGGCCAGGAACGGTCAAAATTAGCGTCATTGATACGGGAATTGGCGTATCCCTAGAAAAGCAGGATCGGCTGTTTCAATCCTTTAGCCAGGTGGATGGCGAACGCACTCGCCAGTATGGGGGCACGGGCCTGGGGTTGGCCATTTCCCAGCGATTGGTGGAAGCCATGGGGGGCACCGTTCATTTTATTAGTATGGGAGAGGGCCTGGGGGCAACAGTGACCTTCACCGCCCTGCTTTACCAAGCCCCCGTCATGATTGACAAAGACCCTGTCTACCCCGCCAGTTGAGGCTATTTCTGTGACCTCGTCCCCAAACTCCGATCCAAACTTCGGTTCAAATGCCGACACCCCTTCCCTAGGCTTGCCCCAAGCCACGCTAGAAACCCTGGCGGCCTTGGCGCAGGAAATGGTTGAAACCTTAGATGCCACGGCGGCCCAAGTGGGCAACGGGCTTCTGGCATCCTGCCAGCCCTGGCTAGATCCCCTCACCGCCACCGTGGGCCAAGGGATAACGCCCGTAGCCACCCATCCCATCATTCAGGGCTTAACGCTGGTGCCGGGGTGGCGGTGGTTGCTGGCGGCCTTGGGCCAGGTCGATGTGCACCAGGTGCGCCAAGGGGTGGATGATCTGCGCCGCACCCATCCCCAAGCGAATTCACGCACCCTCGCCCGCCAGGTGATGGCCGATACCGCCCTCAAATCCGCCGGGGTCAGCCTTGCCACTCACCTTACTCGCCTAGCCCCACCCCTCACCCTGCTGTTGTCCCTGGTAGATTTAGGTGCCCTGGCCGCCCTGCAAGCGGACATGATCTACCGCATTGCCGCCATCTATGGCTACTCTCCAGAGGACAGTGCGCGACGGGGGGAGGTGTTTACAATCTGGCTACTCTCGGCCTCGGCGGCGGGGCTGATGAAGGCGGGCCGAGGGTTTCTTGACCTGATCCCTCTCCTGGGAATAGCCGTGGATGTGGCCACCGACACCACCTTGATCTACAGCGTTGGCTACTGGGCCTGCCGCTACTACGAAACCAAGCTGGCCCAGCCCACTGAAATTACGATTTCCTAAATCCTAGTTTTCCTGAACCCTGG
>CAZWNR010000602.1:0-2441 GCA_964635665.1 uncultured bacterium
GGTTTGGGAAATCAGGAATTAGGCCGGAGTCTGAAGATCGTCGAGGGTGGCCAATACCTCCTTGCAGTGAATGACGGGCCGCACCCCAAGGAACTGGGCGCGTAGAATGCCGTCGGGATCAATGATGTAGGTGTGGCGTAGGGAAGCAGCCCCCAGCCAAGACCCATAGGCCTTGCTGACCCGGCCATCGGGATCCGACAGTAGGGGAAACTCGATGCCCTCGGCGTCGCAAAATTCGGCGTGGGAATCGACACTATCGGCACTAACGCCAACAATTTGAGCATTGCGGGCCTGGTAGGCGGCGATGTCTTTTTGGAAGCGCTGGGCTTCGATGGTGCAGCCAGAGGTGAAGTCGCGGGGATAGAAGTACAGCACCACCCACTGGTTGTGGAAATCGGCGAGGGACACATCGCCATCGCCGCTGTTGGTGGGCAGCGTGAAGTCTGGGGCGGGGCTACCGATGGGGGGTTGGGTGCCGCCCATGGCCAGGGCGGGGGCCGGAGCCGATATCCAGGTGAACCAAACTAGGCAAAAGCCTAAGAAAACGTGCAGAAAACGACGACCCATAATGCTTTAGCGGTAGAACGGCAGGGTAAATGAGATCACGTTACTTAAGTTAACACTCATCCGCCCTGGGCTCCGTTGCCCTTGCGGTGTCGTCGTTATGGATGAACCGGGAGCATGGACACGATGAATCTGGATTTGCGCATACCACATATCCCCAGGGCAACGGCTGACTCCAAGACGGCCACCGCCGCCCCTGGGCCTTCCGTTTGCCTAGCCTGTCAAATCATGGCGGGGCACCAGGCCGTACCGGGGGGCATTATTGCTGAAAACGATTGGTGGCTGGCGGATCACTGCCTTGGCCCCTACGGCTTGGGCGCAGTGGTGATGAAAACCAAGGCCCACCGAGAAAACCTGTGGGATCTGACCGTGGCCGAAACCGCTTCCCTGGGGCCATTCATGCAGCAGTTGTCGGCATCGATTACCTCCGGGCTGGGGGCAGAACGGGTCTACGTTAATCTCTGGGTCGATTGTCCACCCCACCATGTGCATTTTGTACTCCAGCCCCGGTATCCCAATAACCCTGAGGAACTGGGACTTCGGGGGCTAGAACTCCAGGTCTTTCGCACCCTGAGCGCCGCCCCTAGTCCAGCGGCGATGGCCCAAGCCGCTGACCGTATTCGAGCCCACTGGCAGCGCACCTATGCCCCCCTCCATCCCCAAGGGGTGGCGCGATGCGAGTTATAGTGCAGCGGGTCACCTCTTCGCGGGTGTGGGTGGCCGGGGAAATCGTCGGGGAAATTGGCCGGGGGCTGAACCTCCTCGTGGGGATTGCACCCACAGACACCGCCGCCGAACTCGATTGGATGGCGCGCAAATGTCTGGACTTGCGCCTGTTTCCCTCCCCAGGGAGCGACCGCTGGGATCAGTCTGTTCAGGAGATCCAGGGCGAAATCTTGGTGATCAGTCAGTTCACCCTCTACGGAGACTGCCGTAAGGGTCGCCGCCCCTCCTTCGACAAAGCCGCCCCACCCAGCCAAGCTGAAGACCTCTACAACCAATTTGTGGAACGTCTGCGGGCCAGCGGGTTGCGGGTGGAAACAGGCCGCTTCGGAGCCATGATGCAGGTGGAGATCATCAACGATGGCCCTGTTACGCTACTGCTAGAACGGGAGGCCCAGGACTCAAGGTAGGGGTCAGGTCTCCTGCCCCTTCGACGAATCTGGATTCTGGCAAGTTTTGTCAGTCAATCCATCAAATCAGTCAGGCGTAAGGCCATTATCAAACCCGTGAGCAATATGTTGAATGACGTGCTTTCCTTTTGGTTCCAGGAGATTCAACCCAAACAGTGGTGGGTTGTCGATCCAGACTTTGATGCCTTACTGAAGGAGCGGTTTTTAAGCCTTTTACAACAGGCCTCGGCTGGGGAATTATTTCCATGGCGCACCAGCGCTAAGGGTCGCCTAGCGGAAATCCTTGTGCTCGACCAGTTTTCCCGCAATATCCATCGCCATACCCCCCAGGCCTTTGCCAAGGATGGGATGGCCCTAGTGCTGTCTCAAGAAGCAATTGCCCATGGGGCTTTGGCCGAACTAGAGATCATGGAACGAACATTTTTGCTGATGCCCTATATGCACAGCGAATCGAAGGTTATCCATGCCCAGGCAGAGATACTTTTTAAGCAGCACGCACCAGACAATAACTTTCAATTTGAGCTACGCCACAAGGCCATCATCGATCAGTTTGGTCGCTATCCCCACCGCAATGAAATTCTCGGTCGCGAGTCTACGGAGGAAGAGTTGGAGTTTTTGAAACAGCCCGGTTCTCGTTTCTAGCCAGCCTCGGAATGACTCTATTCCACTGCTACTCGCCGCGTTTCTACGACTAGGCCATCTTCCCGAATAATCACCGCCGAAATCCAGCGTTGGTCGGGGGTT
>CAZWNR010000603.1:0-2437 GCA_964635665.1 uncultured bacterium
CCAGCGCTTGGTTCTAGGATACCCCGATCTCCATGGCCCGATCCTCCAACCCTCCCCTGTAGGGCAATAAACCCGGTGTCTGGGTTTTCCTCTGAACGCCCTTCTCCGCCGTTGAGTTGAGCATCCGGGTTTCTCGCTTAGCGTTCTGGGCGGTGGTGGCTTGGGCCGCGACGGCTTGTTATGATGAACTTCCGAGTATGCATAGGGTAAGACTGTGGCGGTAAAACCAGACTGGTTACGGGTAAAGGCTCCCCAGTGGGAGCGGGTGGGCGCGGTGAAGGCCATTCTGCAAGATTTGGGCCTCAATACCGTGTGTGAGGAGGCCTCCTGCCCCAACATTGGCGAGTGCTTTAAGGCGGGAACGGCCACCTTTTTGATTATGGGGCCAGCCTGCACCCGCGCCTGCCCCTACTGCGATATCGATTTTGAGAAGCAGCCCAAGGAGCTAGACCCCACGGAACCCCTGCGGCTGGCGGAGTCGGTGCGGCGCATGGGCCTCAGCCATGTGGTGATTACCTCCGTCAACCGGGACGACTTAGCCGATGGCGGAGCCAGCCAGTTTGTCGCCTGCATCGAAGCGGTGCGGCGGGAGTCTCCCAAAACCACCATTGAGGTGCTAATTCCCGATCTGTGTGGCAACTGGGACGCCCTGGCGACTATCTTGGCTGCGAAGCCCGAAGTGCTGAACCATAACACCGAAACCGTGCCCCGACTCTACCGGCGCGTACGGCCCCAGGGCAACTACGAACGGTCTTTGGACCTGCTGCGCCGCACCCGTGAACTGGCCCCCTCGGTGTACACCAAATCTGGCTTGATGGCGGGCTTGGGGGAAACCGACGCCGAAGTGCAGCAGGTGATGGACGACCTGCGAGCGGTGGACTGCGATATTCTTACCCTGGGGCAATATCTGCAACCTGGCCCCAAACACCTGCCTGTGGCGGCGTTCATCACCCCAGATCAGTTCAACACCTGGCGCGAGGTGGGGGAGGCCAAGGGCTTTTTGCAGGTGGTGTCTTCGCCCCTCACCCGCAGTTCCTACCACGCCGAGGAAGTGCAGCGGCTGATGGTCAAGTATCCTCGCTAGGCTTCGCTAAACTGGGGGTTAGTCTAGGCCTAAGGTGTGTGCGTCCGTGGCACCTGGTTGGCTAACAAGCCGCCCCGGCGCAGGCTAACCAGGCGGAGGTACATCTTACTCCTCGGCCTAGACTCCGTTGATGCCTTCTAGGACGGAGAAGATAATCCATGCTGACTCATCCATCGAAGTGGCCAGGACGGCTGCATCGGTTTACTTTAGCGCTGCTTTCGGGTAGTTTAGTTGGCCTTGTTGGGGTCAGCCCGGCCACAGCAAACACACCCATGGACAACCCGCCCAGTGCCCTGCTGGCCCAGGCTGAGACGTCGATTCCCGATGCCCTGCTGACCTTGGTCAATGCGGAGCGCCAGCGGGCCGGAGTTGCCCCCCTGCGCCTCAATGACAAACTGGCCACCGCTGCCCAGCGCCACGCCGAGGATATGGCCGCAACCCGAAACCTCAGCCACCAGGGTTCCGATGGGTCTACCCTGCGTTCGCGCATTGAAGCCACGGGCTACGGCTGGACGGCCATTGGCGAAAACGTGGCCATGGGGCAACCTAGTCCCGAAGCGGTGATGCGATCCTGGATGAACAGTTCTGGGCACCGTCGCAATGTCCTCAATCCCAACTTTCAAGAACTGGGGGTGGGCTACGCCGAGGGCGGCGGGCGGCCCTACTGGGTTCAGGTATTTGCCAAGCCTCGCTAGGGCATGGGCGGGGGCGGCGGGGCCGATAGCAGAACGAGGTTGCTGGAAAAGTTATGGTCAAACGGCGAAATAGTCACCTTTGATACAACTGTGACCTGAACTTTTACCAATTCTTAAGGAGTAGAAAGGATGGATCAGATATCAGACTGTCTGTAGGATGGGTTGGCAACGCGTAACCTATGCCTGTTAAGGCTTTGACGCGTTATGGCAAAACCTAGCGCATCCCACTTACTGAGTCCAGGTCGTTTCATCCTCAACTGCCCCTCTTCAAAAATCGTTCCATCCCTGAGAGATGAACCTGTCATGAGTGATCGCCGCCGTCCCCTGCCCTTGTCCCGTCGCCAGGTTGTGCGTGGCCTGTTGGCCACCTCGGCCTTTGGCCTTACGGCTAAGTTCGGTACTAGTTGTGCCCAGTCCCCCAGCACCGGAGAAACCGGAGAGGCCGGGGGCAGCGCTCCCGTTGAGGAACTGGTGGTGGGCTTTATCTACGTTGGTCCCAAAGACGACTTTGGCTATAACCAGGCCCATGCCGAAGGGGCTGCGGCCATGGCGGCCAATGTGCCTGGTATTCGCATCGTAGAGGAGGCCAGCGTACCCGAAACCACCGCTGTGGCCGAGGCTATGCGCAGCATGATCGAGATCGACGGAGCCAAGGTGC
>CAZWNR010000604.1:0-2435 GCA_964635665.1 uncultured bacterium
AAGAAATGTCGCTAGGGATTTCTCTCCTAGGGCAGGGGGTAGGGAGGATGACAGTTTGCTACAGTAGCTCCACAGCCCATCACACACCGCTGCCCTCGGGCGCACTGTAGCCGCAGATCACGCGGCGATAGCAAACGTAACGACACCGAGCCGATGACCGCAAACTACATCATGGCCCTGGATCTGGGAACCACGGGCAACCGGGCGATCATCTTTGATCGCGAAGGTACCATTGTGGGCCAAGCCTACCGGGAACTGACCCAGTACTACCCGCAACCGGGATGGGTGGAGCACAGTGCGCGGGAAATTTGGGACGAAATCAACTGGGCCATGGGGTCGGCCATTTCTAAGGCCAAACTTGTCCCCAAAGACATTGCCGCCATTGGCCTGACGGTGCAGCGGGAAACCTGTTTGCTGTGGGACAGCGCCACCGGACGCCCCCTCTCCAATGCCATTGTTTGGCAGGATCGACGCACCGCCCCCCTGTGCAATGCCCTGCGAGCGGCGGGGAAGGCCGAGGATATCTACGAACGCACGGGTCTGGTGCTGGATGCCTACTTTTCTGCTAGCAAACTAGCTTGGCTGTTAGAACAGGCCCAAAAAGAGGCTGATCCCCCCGTCGATTTTGACCAAGTGCTGGCCGGAACCGTGGATAGCTGGGTGCTGTGGAACCTCACCGGGCGGCAGGTTCACGCCACCGACCACAGCAACGCCAGCCGCACCATGCTGCTCAATATCGCCAGCGGCCAGTGGGACGACACCCTGCTGGATCTGTTTGGCATTCCGCCCCACCTGATGCCGCGCCTTGGCCCCAGCGTCGGTATTTTCGGCCATACCGACCCAAAGCTGCTGGGGGTGGAAATTCCCGTAGCGGCGATTTTTGGCGACCAGCAAGCCGCCCTCTACGGCCATGGCTGCGACCGTCCGGGGCTGTTGAAATGCACCTACGGCACCGGGGCGTTCCTCGTCGCCCACACCGGAGATGTTATCGTCCGTTCCCAGCATCAATTGCTCTCCACCGTGGCCTGGTCGCGGGCGGATTCAGCGGCCAAACCGCCCCACATCGGCTACGCCATCGAAGGCAGCATGTTTACCGCCGGAGCCTGCATTCAGTGGCTAAGGGACGGTATTCAGGTGATTTCTAGCGCGGCGGAAACGGAAATTTTGGCTCAGTCTGTCGCCGATAACGGCGGCGTTTACTTTGTGCCTGCCCTCAGCGGCCTCGGTGCCCCCCACTGGGACATGAGCGCCAGGGGAGCCTTCCTGGGCCTAACGGGCGGCGTCAAGCGTGAACATATGGTGCGGGCCGTCTTGGAAGCCATCGCCTACGAAGTGAAGGAAGTCGTGGACGCCGTCAACCAAGATTCTGGCACCCCCATTCGCCAGCTCAAGGTGGATGGCGGAGCCTGCAACAACGACTTTTTGATGCAGCTCCAGGCCGATGTGCTGGGCATTCCTGTGGAACGGCCCCAGGTGCTCGACGTGACCGCCCAGGGGGCCGCCTTTGCCGCTGGCCTCGCCGTCGGCTTTTGGGACGACTACCACGCCCTCGTGGACAGCCGCCCCATCGACCGTATCTTTGAACCCGGTGCCGGACAAGCTCAGGCCCAAGCCCACTTCCAGCAATGGCTGCGGGCCGTGGAACGGGCCAAGGGCTGGGCCGAGGTCTGATCTGCCTGATCGACTGATCCCCTTGGATCGAAGCACCTTCAGAATTACGCTGGGTCAGGGTAGGGTTGTCTAGACGACTTCGTATCCCGACCCTTCACAGGACAGGGTGATCCTAGGCGGATCGGTTGGCGTAGGCGGTCATGGGCTCTTTGATGTAGCGAATGTAGAGGTGCTTGAAGGTGGAACGCACCACCCTGGGCATACCAAAGTCGATGGGGAGCAGTTGATCCGGCAGTCGCCAGTCTGCTAGGCGCAGATCGTCCGGGATCAGGTGGGGAAATGTGAGGTCTTCCCAGGCGGGGCAATAGCCTAGGCGCAGGGATTGGGCCACCGTAGGCACCGCTTCGGCCTCCACTCCCAAGATCTCCACCATGGCCCGATCTACCGCAAACACATCGGCGCTGGCGGCCAATACCCCCAGTTCCCTTGGATCGCCACCGCTGGGGCCGTTGCCCTCATGGCCTAGGATGCCGTCTACGATGGTGAGGGCGGGGCTGATCAGCCGGGCGGTTTCCACCAGCATGGTGCCAAAGCGCTCCACATCCTTACCCGCCTCCATGTGCCACCAGGCCTTCATTTTGCCGGGGACGCAGCCAAACAGGTTTTTCACCCCCAGGGTAAGGGTGAGCTGGGCGTGGGATTTGACCCTGGGCAGGTTGATCACCACATCCGCCTCCATCGCCTCCTTGGAGAGCCGTAAGTGGTCAAACTCTGGATTATCCGTGGCATAGCGATGGCCGTGGAGTTCGACAATCGGCAGATTG
>CAZWNR010000605.1:0-2390 GCA_964635665.1 uncultured bacterium
GGTCGGGGTGCCTGCGGTGGACGGTGTAGGCGTGGTGGGAGTGGTTGAGGGTGTTGAAGGGTTGGCTGGAGAGGGATTAGCCGGAGAGGGGCTAGTGGGCGGAACCGCTGGATTGGTGCTCGGAGTTGGGGAAGTCGCTGGAGGACTCGTCGTCGGGGGATTGGTCGTTGTCGGGGGATTGGTGGCGGTGGTCGCGGCAGGTCGGGCCACAAAGGCTTGTAGGCCTTCTACCTCGGTCATGTACTGCGCCCAGGCGTTGGCGTTTTCTAGGCTGGTGAACCCCCCGGCCCGCACCACCGTATCACTGAGGTAGTTACAGACCATCACCGTACTGCTCGAAGGCAGCAAGTCTTGAACGCGATTGCGCTCGGCCTCGGTGTTGCCCCGCACCAGCAGCAGATACTCGTTGGTTTGGGGGGGCGGACAGGCGGGAAAGGTCACCTGAGCCAAGGCAGAAACACTGATCCAGGGAGCAGTCAGCGCCCCTAGCGTTGTCAGCGTGAACGTCCGCCATCCTCGTCGCCCTAGGGAACGATGGGGAGCCGCTGTTGTGGATAGCCCAAACCAGTTACTCATTGCCGTAGTGTCTGCCTCACTGAATACGCCCTCTGGGCAACGCTCCTAAGGTTACGCTGCCGCGATGCCACAATCTGCCAGCGATTCTAGCCCAAACCTGCGGGTTTCAACCTCAGATTGGCAAATCTGTAACGGGGCGGAGCTTGTCCTCGAAAGACGTTAAGCCAAAGCCGCCTTGCCACCCAACTCCCAGCCTGACGCCCCGTAAGAGCGAGATCTCCTCGCCCACGAATACCGGAGAAACCAGCTGGATTCAGCCTTAGGTGTGAATGGTAGGCGATGGGGGGCAGCGGAGCTTATCCTCTACCCCCCGGATACCTAGGCTGAGAGGGCCGTCGCCGAAGCCAGGGGATCGGTAATGGTCGCGGAGGGAGCCTCAAACTCCCCGGTGGCCACATACTCTAGGCGCAGCTTCAGCCAGGTGATAAAGGTTTTATTGGTGGAAATTACCGCCACGGCGGGCTGAGGGCAGCTTGCTTTCACCGAGGCTAACTCAGGGGCGTCGAGGAACGCCGGAGCTTTGACCAGCCAAAAATCAATTGCCTGCTCCTGTTCTTGATAGTAGCGGCGACGCTCCTTCAGCACTTCCTCAAAGGGCTCTTCCTCAAGCAAAAACTTTTCACTGGCAACAGCGTAGTAGTAGGTTGTCATCGGGTTCTCCTAAAAGATCTCTAACCGTGGGTCTCGCGTAACAGGGATGGGAGGGATTAGATCGATTCTGAGTCGATCACCATCGATCCATCCTGCGATCAATCCTGAAAATTCGTGGGCACCGTGGTTTGCCCAGGGGGGAAAAATTCCCCTAGCATCATCACATTTTAGCCCTAGCTTTGCCCCCAACAGGAGAAAACTGGTAGGTGAGGTCACGAAGCAAGGGAAATGGTCAGGACTAGAGACTGAGCGGGACCCCGTAGATCACCTGCTTCATCTCCCGCACTGCCCGTTCTAGGCCCACCAACACCGCTCGACTGATAATGCTGTGGCCGATGTTGAGCTCCTCCATGCCGGGGATACAGGCCACGGGGTAGGTATTCCAGTAGGTGAGGCCATGGCCCGCATTTACCCGCAGCCCCAGATCGAGGGCTTCGGCGGTGCCTTGCTGGAGGATGGCCAGTTGCTTGGCCTGATCGGCTTCCCCGTGGGCTTCGGCGTAGGGGCCCGTGTGAAGCTCAATAAACTTGGCCTTTACCTGGGCCGAGGCTTTAATTTGGGCGGCATCGGCATCAATGAACAAGCTCACGGGGATGTGGGCCAATTGCAGAGCCTCCACCACTTGGCCCATGCGGTCTAGCTGTCCGGCGACATCCAGCCCGCCCTCGGTGGTGACTTCCTCCCGCCGCTCGGGCACCAGGGTCACGTAGTCTGGCTTTACATCGAGGGCAA
Organism: uncultured bacterium; assembly: GCA_964635665.1. Taxonomy (GTDB): domain Bacteria; phylum Cyanobacteriota; class Cyanobacteriia; order Phormidesmidales; family Phormidesmidaceae; genus Nodosilinea. The sequence continues at coordinate 1,960 of CAZWNR010000605.1, forward strand.
TGGCGACCATCTCATCGGTGGCGGCCATTTCCAAATTGAGGTGGGTGCGTACCGTTTGGCGCAACAGCCGCACATCCCGATCTTGCATGTGGCGGCGATCCTCCCGCAGGTGGACGGTAATGCCATCGGCTCCGGCCAGTTCTACAAGCACCGCTGCGGCCACCGGATCGGGCTCCACCGTGCGGCGGGCCTGACGAAGGGTGGCCACGTGATCAATATTGACTCCTAGGGTTGGCAATCGAGGCGCTCCCTACTTTTCAAGACAGTATGGCCCTGATCCTATCGCAAACCCATGGCAAAAAAAACGGGCAAGGCAAAGTCCAACGGCCTAGAAGAAGTCCACGGAAGTCGGGTGGGCCGGTTCTGGGGTCGAAGAAACATGGACAGGTTCGGCCACCTTGGGCTGAGGTGGGGAACTGGGGCTAGCCTCG
>CAZWNR010000606.1:0-2385 GCA_964635665.1 uncultured bacterium
GGTGATTGGGGTCTCTCGCCCAGCAGTGGAATACACCCAGTCTTGGTGGCCCACCGCCCAAGGGGGCGGCACCGCCTACGACCCCAACCGCCTGTGGCCAGGGGATGAAAACGGCGACAATGCCCCTACCCGCCATGCGGGGCTGCTGTGGAATCGGTTGTTTCGCCCCAACCTGGATATGGCGCTGGACTATCACACCGTCACCACGGGTAGCGACTTTACCCTGTTTCTCTACGCCGACCTGGGCCAGCCAGCGGTGCGACAAATGGTAGACCTGTTCCCGGTGGAGCAGGTGATGGATGATCCGGGTCTGGAAGGCACCCTAGAAACCGCCTTGGTGACGGCGGGGATTCCGGCGTTGACCGTGGAAATTGGCCCGCCCCGCTGTTTCGATGCCGACAAAATTGCCCTGGCGGTGGAAGGGAGCCTTAACGTCCTAAAGCACTATGGTTTGATTGGGGGAGACTTAGGACGCACCGCCGCCGATGTGGGTACCGTCTTCGGCAATGCCATGGCGTCGATCCGGGCCAGTCAGGGGGGCTTTTTGGAACTGCTGGTCGATCTGAACAATCCGGTGGAGCCAGGACAACGGGTAGCCCTACAGCGCAATGCCTTTGGCGATGTGGTAGCCGACTATCACAGCCCCGTGGCGGGGGTGGTGGCCATCGTGGCGCGGGATGCCCTCTGTGAACCCGGATCTCGGGTGATGCAAATCTTGTATCAACGGGATCAGCCCTAGAGGCAAGGTCTCCTCAGCCATCCCACCAGGGCGACCAAGCGGGCGATCTACACCGGAGGGCCGCCAACCTGATACCCTACTGGCTATCCCCCTAGTTCACTGTGCGACCCATGGCCGATCAAAACGACTTTAACGACTACCTGCCCGAACAAAAGCCGGAGGAATATTCTATTGAGGTGCCAGCGGATCAAGCCCCGCTGAACCTGGATCGGGTGCCCTCTGGCAACGACTTTATGGGGCGCATTGAGCAGCGGGGCATGGCCTACAGCCGCCTTTCCCGTGGGTTAGCGCCCTGGTGGTTGTTGATAGCAGGCTGGGTCGTATTTGGCGGATTGGCCCTGGGCCTACTGAAAATGGGCTTAGCTGGATCGATTGTGTCCTGGGTGTTGCTGGTGTTTGTGCTCTTGCCCCTGGTGATTTTGGGTCAGGGCACTTTGGCGAAGCTGTCACCCCGCTCCCGGTTGTAAGGTGGCCCCGCGCTGACGGCAATGCCCTACATATCATTACAATGCCATGGAACCATGGCTACTTTCTAGATACTATGCAAGTCTGTCACTACCAAAGGACGTCACCATGACTACGAATTTGTTGCCGCCAATAGAGGTCAAAAAAGCTACGAACTGGATCATTGCCCTCAGCATTTTGCTGATTCTTTTGGGGGCATTGGCTATTTTTTCGCCCATGTTTGCCTCAGCCTTTTTCACGGTCATGATTGGCTGGATTGCCCTGATCAGCGGCATCACCATGATCGTTCAGTCCTTCCGTTCCCATCCCGTACGCGGATTTTGGCTAACGCTAATTGTAGGAATCTTCTATAGCTTAGCGGGGCTGTTTATTATTTTTAACATCCTTAAGGCGGCAGCTCTCCTAACCCTTAGTTTTGGCATTTTGTTCATCGCTGAGGGGATTGTTACGATTATCATGGCCTTCACTAACCGGGTAGGCCAATCCATGTCTTGGCTGGTGGTACTCAATGGGATCATCACGCTGATCCTGGGCATCCTCGTGATTAACGGCTGGCCCGGCACCACCATCTGGTTTATTGGCCTCTATGTGGGGATTAGCATCCTGTTCAGCGGAATTTCGCTGCTGGCTGCGGCCCTCGCCGCTCGCAAAACCATCGGCACCGTGATCGATGGCGATGAGCCTGCTATCTTGCCCTAGGTAGACCTGAGGTTGAAATCAGCTCAAGCTTGAGTTGACTGACCCACATAATCACAACCTAGATCGGTTCAAGGGTAAGGTTTCCTAACCCCTGGCTGATCCAAAGGCTGTCGAGATCCTCTCAATTCCTCTGCCCTGTCGGAATACCTGTGCCCTGTGCCCCAATCCTTTTGAACTGATGTATCAGCGGTAGTCTCCCCCCTGGGAGAGGGGCGCAGGGGGAGGGCAAAGGGCTAACTAAAGGGCAACCTGGCTGAGTTCCGGCGGCAGTTCCTCCCCCTTGTAGGGGCGAGTGGGGGCCGGGAATCCGCAGGAGGTACCATCGGTGTGGATCACCTCATCTTCCCAGGGTAGGCGATAGCTGCCGTCTACCATGTCCTTCATGTAGGTGTATGGGCAGTCTTGGGCACCGCCTTGCACCGCCACATAGCCCCGGTGGCCAAACTGGTAGATGTTGTTTTCTACGCCCCAGTGGATGCGGG
>CAZWNR010000607.1:0-2385 GCA_964635665.1 uncultured bacterium
CGTGGGGATCAATAATGACTCCCTCACTGTACCCCAATTGATGACACGCCCTAGGAGAGAAATCCCTAGCGACATTTCTTTACACTCAATCCGGCCTATTTGCCCCCGGTATTAGCGGGCGAGGAGACCTCGACAAAGTAGGTTGTCTGCCCCCTTGACTCTCTAGCTAACTAGAGACTTCAGGATAGACCTAGTAACCATTCTCAAGGTCTATCCATGACGCTTTCCTTTACCGTTCCCAACCTTGCCTGTTCTGCCTGTGTAGAGACCGTCACCAAAGCCATTCAGACCGTTGATGCCACGGCCCAGGTCAACGCCGACCCCAAAACCAAGCAGGTCAACGTTACGACCGAGGCCTCTGAAGCGATTATCCAGCAGGCCATTATCGACGCTGGCTACACCGTGGCCTAGCCCGGTCGTCGTTTAGGGATGGATTCTGGCCAACCCTTCATCCCCATCAGGAGGCTATCGATTGATCCCGACCGGCCATTGATCCCCATCAGGAGACTATCGATGCAAAACCAAGTCCTTAAACTACGAGGCATGAGCTGCGCCGCCTGTGCCAGCAACATTGAAGCCGCTATTCGCTCCGTGCCCGGTGTGGAGGGGTGCAGCGTGAATTTTGGGGCCGAACAGGTGGCGGTCACCTACGACCCCCATCAAACCAACCTCACCCACATTCAGGTGGCGGTGGATGAGGCGGGCTACGGCGCATACCCGATGAGCGAAGACCCCCTGGCCGCCGAGGACGATGCCGAGCGGCGGGAGCGCGAAGCCGAAAATCGCCAGCTGACCCGCAAGGCCGTCTTTAGCCTGATTGTCGGCGGCATTTTGGTGGTGGGATCACTGCCAATGATGACGGGCCTGCCGATTCCCTTTATTCCCATGTGGCTGCACCACCCCTGGTTGCAGCTTGCGTTGACGGCCCCCGTGCTGTTTTGGGCCGGAAATTCCTTTTTCATCAACGCCTGGAAAGCCTTTAAGCACCGCTCCGCCACCATGGATACGCTGGTGGCGGTGGGCACGGGCACGGCGTTTCTCTATTCGCTGTTCCCCACGCTGTATCCCCAGTGGTTTATCGACCAGGGGTTGCCCCCGGATGTGTACTTTGAAGCCGCTGCGGTGATTATTGCCCTAATTTTGCTGGGTCGCCTGCTAGAAAATCGGGCCAAGGGCCAAACCTCCGAGGCCATTCGTAAGCTGATGGGCCTGCAAGCCAAAACCGCACGGGTGATTCGCGAGGGCCGAGAATACGACATTCCCATTGCTGAGGTGGTGCTGGGCGATGTGGTGCTGGTACGGCCTGGGGAGAAAATTCCCGTGGATGGTGAGATCATCGACGGGGCTTCTACTCTGGATGAGGCCATGGTGACCGGCGAAAGCGTGCCTGTGCAGAAGACCGTGGGCGATGAGGTGATTGGGGCGACGCTGAACAAAACGGGCAGCTTCAAATTCCGGGCCACCCGCGTCGGCAAGGATACCTTCCTAGCCCAGATCGTCAAACTGGTGCAGCAGGCCCAGGGGTCGAAAGCACCCATCCAAAAGCTAGCCGACCAGGTGACGGCCTGGTTTGTGCCAGCGGTAATTGCCATCGCCATGCTCACCTTCATCCTTTGGTACAACGTGATGGGCAATGTGACGATGGCGCTCATTCCCACCGTGGGCGTGCTGATTATTGCCTGCCCCTGTGCCCTAGGATTAGCCACGCCGACCTCGATTATGGTGGGCACGGGCAAGGGGGCCGAGAACGGCATTTTGATCAAAGGGGCCGACAGCCTAGAGTTAGCCCACAAAATCCAGACCATTGTCCTCGATAAAACCGGCACCATCACCCAGGGCAAACCCACCGTAACGGACTATGTCGCCCTCAACGGCACCGCCACCGAACTACATCTGCTGACCTTGGCAGGTTCCTTGGAGCGCAACTCCGAACACCCCCTAGCCGAGGCTGTCGCCCAGTATGCCCAGGCCCAGGGCGCAACCCTCACCGAGGCCCAAAACTTTGAAGCCGTGGCAGGTAGCGGGGTTCAAGGCGTTGTCGCAGGGCAGCGGGTACACCTCGGCACCCACCGCTGGATGCAGGAGTTGGGCATGGCCACGGATCAACTAACATCCCAGTGGGACAGGCTAGAGTCCCTAGGTCGCACCGTGGTGTGGCTGGCGGTGGACGGCCAAGTGGAAGCGCTGATGGCCATTGCCGATGCGGTCAAACCCTCCTCTGCCGCCGCCATTGCCACCCTGCAACGGATGGGCCTAGAGGTGGTGATGCTGACCGGAGACAACCGCCGCACCGCCCAAGCCATTGCCCACGAAGTCGGCATTAGCCGTATCTTTGCCGAGGTGCGCCCCGACCAAAAGGCCGCCCAGGTGGAACGCCTGCAACGG
>CAZWNR010000608.1:0-2384 GCA_964635665.1 uncultured bacterium
GAGATGGGGGGCGTCTATGCAGTGCCGAACCTGCGCGGCGGCGGCGAGTATGGCGAAGCGTGGCACCAGGCGGGCACTAAGCTCAACAAACAAAATGTGTTTGACGATTTCATTGCGGCGGCCCAGTGGTTGATCGACCAGGGCTATACCACCTCCCAAAAACTGGGCATTATGGGCGGCAGCAACGGTGGATTACTCGTCGGAGCCTGCATGACCCAGCGGCCCGACCTCTTCGCCGTGGCCCTACCCGCCGTGGGGGTACTGGATATGCTGCGGTTCAACCAGTTCACCATCGGCTGGGCCTGGGAATCGGACTACGGTTCTCCCCAAAATGAGGACGAATTCCGCGCCCTCTACGCCTATTCGCCTCTCCATAACCTAAAACCGGGCACCGCCTACCCCGCTACCCTAATCACCACCGCCGATCACGACGACCGAGTAGTTCCGGCCCACAGCTTCAAATTTGCAGCGGCCCTACAACATGCCCAGGGCGGCGAGGCTCCCGTTTTAATCCGCATCGATACGAAAGCGGGCCACGGGGCCGGAAAACCCACCGCCAAGGTGATCGAAGAAGCCGCCGACAAATGGGCTTTCCTGGCTCACCACACGGGTCTGAGCCCCTGGGCGTAGGGAGGATGGTTGGGGCTTGCCCCTAGGGGTTGATCTCCGCTAGGACTTGCTCGTCGGGTTGAGCTTCCTCTGTTTCAACGGGTTCAGAATCAGCGGGTTCAGGATCGGCGGCAGCGGGTTCCTGGGTACTGAAAACCAAGCCATCCTCACCCTGGTCTACACAAATGCTCGCCCCTTCGGTGAAGGTGGTTTCTAGGATTTTGGTGGCGATGGGGTTTTCCAATAGGCGCTGGATGGCCCGCTTGAGGGGGCGGGCACCGTAGACAGGGTCGTAGCCGCTTTCGGCAATGAAGTCGATGGCGGCATCGGTGATCTCTAGGCGAATTTTCTGGTCGGTAAGACGTTTTTCCACTCGCCGAATTTGGATCGCCACAATTTTCCGCAGTTCCTGTTTCCGCAGGGAGTGGAACAGAATCAGGTCGTCCACCCGGTTGAGGAATTCGGGACGAAACTGTTTTTGCAGAGCCTTCAGCACCAGGCTGCGCATTTCGTCGTAGCGGTCGTCGTCGCCTGCCAGTTCCAAAATGTGATCGCTCCCCAGGTTGCTAGTCATGATCACCACGGTGTTGCGGAAGTCTACCCGATGGCCCTGGGAGTCGGTAATGCGGCCATCATCGAGCACTTGCAGGAGGATGTTGAACACGTCGGGGTGGGCCTTTTCCACTTCATCCAGCAGCACCACGGAGTAGGGGTGGCGGCGCACCGCTTCCGACAACTGGCCGCCGTCTTCGTAGCCCACGTAGCCGGGAGGGGCACCCACCAGGCGGGAAACGGCGTTTTTCTCCATATATTCCGACATGTCGATGCGGATCAGGGCATCTTCGGTGTCGAACAAAAATTCCGCCAGGGCGCGGGCTAGTTCCGTTTTGCCCACCCCCGTTGGCCCCATGAACAGGAAGGAACCCAAGGGCCGACCGGGATCGTTCATCCCGGCACGGGCGCGGCGGATGGAGGCCGCAACGGCTTCCACGGCTTCGTCTTGACCGATGACGCGGTCGTGGAGGTGGCCCTCCAGTTGCAGCAGTTTTTGCCGCTCCGATTCCATCAGGCGATTGACCGGAATACCCGTCCACTTGGCGACGATCTCGGCAATGTCCGACTCGGTAACCTGCTCGCGCAGCATGGTTGTTCCCTGCTGCTGAATTTCCAGAAGCTGAGCTTCCTTCGTTTCTCGCTCCTGCTGCACCGCCTCCAGTCTGCCGTACTTGAGCTGAGCGGCTTTATTGAGGTCGTAGGCCCGCTCGGCTTGCTCAATTTGCAAATGGAGCTGATCTTCCTCTTTTTTGAGGGCGTTGATGGCGTCGAGGGTTTGCTTCTCGCTCTGCCACTGGCCACCGAGGGTTTGTTTTTTTGGCGTCAGTTCCGCAATTTCCTGCTGAATCCGATCTAGGCGGTCGCGGGTGGAGCGGCGGGCCGTCCCGGCCTTCTCCTCCGCCTCCAGGGAGAGCTTTTCCATCTCCAACTGCATCAGCCGTCGATCTAGGTTTTCTAGCTCGGCGGGTTTGGAGGTGATCTCCATCTTTAACTTAGCCGCCGCTTCATCGACCAGATCGATGGCCTTGTCGGGCAGAAAGCGGTCGGCGATGTAGCGATCCGACAGCACCGCTGCCGCCACCAGGGCACTATCGGCAATTTTGACACCATGGTGGTTTTCGTAGCGTTCCTTGAGCCCGCGCAGGATAGAAATGGTGTCTTCGGCGCTGGGCTGGCCAATGTAGACCTGCTGGAAGCGGCGCTCTAGGGCAGCGTCTTTC
>CAZWNR010000609.1:0-2383 GCA_964635665.1 uncultured bacterium
GCCTACCTGGGCCAAACCCGTCTGATTGACAACATTCTGCTGCGCCACCGTCAGCCCATTTTGGCCATTGATGGCCCCGCTGGAGCCGGGAAATCCACCGTGGCCCGTCAGGTGGCTAAGCGTTTGGGCCTGCTGTATTTAGACAGTGGGGCCATGTATCGTGCCATCACCTGGGAAGCCTTGCAGCAGGGGATTGACCTCCAGGACGAGGTGGCCGTGGCGGAACTGTTACAGGATTGCCACCTCAAACTCGCCGCCTCTGGGGATGACCCCGCCTTTGCCGCCTACCCCAGCCGCATTTGGCTAAACGGCCAAGAGGTGACGGAACTGATTCGCCATCCCAGCGTTACCGCCCAGGTCTCCACCATTGCTGCCCAGCCCATTGTCCGCAAGGTGCTGCTGAAGCAACAACAGCAGTACGGCATTGCCGGAGGCGTGGTGATGGAAGGGCGCGACATTGGCACCCAGGTGTTTCCCCATGCCGAACTGAAGATTTTCCTCACCGCCTCCGTGGCGGAACGGGCGCGTCGTCGCCAGCAAGACCTAAAGGCCCAACAGTTGCCCGTGGAAAGCCTTGCCGCCCTAGAACGCGCCATCGACGACCGCGACCGCAAGGACAGCACCCGCCGCGTGGCACCCCTGAAAAAGGCCGACGATGCCGTGGAACTAATCACCGACGGCCTGTCTATTGATCAGGTGGTGGATAGAATTGTCCTGATGTACGAAGACAGGGTTGGGGGCGTATCCACCAATTAGGGGTATCCCAAAATCGTTGCCTACACCCGATTCTGTTGTTTCTCTGCTTCCTATGACAATTACTGGAACGACTCGACTGCTTGGCATTATTGGCGACCCGGTGGCCCATTCCCTCTCCCCTGTGATGCACAATGCCGCCCTGGCGGAACTGGGGGTGGATTATGCCTATGTGCCGTTTCCGGTCAAAGCCGAGGACTTAGTAAGGGCCGTAGAGGGTTTGGCGGCGGTGGGGGTGCAGGGGTTTAGCATCACCATTCCCCACAAGCAGGCGATTTTGCCCCTCTTGGCTACGGTAATGCCGGAGGCCCAAGCGGTGGGGGCGGTGAATACGGTGTGGCGCACGGAACAGGGCTGGGCGGGCACGAATACTGATGTGGCCGGATTTATGGTGCCCCTGCAAGGGCGAGACTGGTCAGCGGCGCGGGCGGTGGTGCTGGGCAATGGCGGCGCGGCGCGGGCGGTGGTCGTGGGTTGTCAGCGATTGGGACTGACAAACATTCAGGTCGTAGGACGCAATCGGTCTAAATTAGCCGAATTTGAAGCAAGCTGGGCCCATTCTCCCCTGACCCCACCGCTGTCTGTCCATGGCTGGGAGGAGTTACCCCAACTTCTACCCCAGGCAGATCTCGTCATCAACACTACGCCTATCGGGATGCACCACACGGCGGATCAAACCCCGTTAGGCGTCGATGAACTGGCGCTGATACCCGATCACGGCTTGATCTACGACCTGATTTATACCCCTCGCCCCACCCAATTGCTCACCCTGGCGGCGGCGCGGGGGTTATCCACCCAGGACGGTCTAGAAATGCTGGTACAGCAGGGAGCCATCGCCCTAGAACAATGGCTCCAGCGGCCCGTTCCCGTAGATACGATGCGCCGGGCCTTAGTGGCTTGGCTAGATCGGTCGCCCTAGGTCGTCCGAATCATCGTGGCCATCCCCGACGATTTCCCTATGGCCCAAAACAGCGTTACCCTAGTAACGGCTTATGTTGAAGGGCAATGGAAACTATGGTATTCCGCAGCATTGTGACGGGTGTTTTGGTGGCCATGCTCTGGCTGTTGAGCGGCTGGGGACTCACCGCCGAAGCCCTCACGCCCATTGATCTGAGCGATGTGGCCTACAAGCCCTGTCCACCGGAATACGCGGATGGCATGGTGGCGGCGGGGTCCATCCAAGAGGCCAACTGCTTTTTGATTACGGGCAAGGCCATTAACCGCTCCGGCAAGCCTGTCTTGGATGTCGATATTTTTGGCCGCATCTACGACGCCGACGATAACCCAGTCATGCAAAACCGCACCCGTCTAGGCGGCATTCCCGAGGTTCTTCCCGGCGAAAGTGAGTTTGAAATTCGCATTTCCGTGGCTGCGAACCAGCCCGAACCATTGCAATTAAAGCAGTTCAAGGCATCAGGGTTCGCGGGCATGGTGCGCCGATAGGGGCAGGGCCTCGGCTAGACATGTCAGCTTTTACAACTTTACTCACCAGTTTAGTTTCTGCCGTAAGATAGGTTGATGCCATTTTCCCTCCCTAGCCTATGGTTTCCGTACCTCCTCATTTCCCTTGGCGTATCTCTGGAGTCATAGCGGCCTGCTCGGTTTTCGGAGTCGCCTGTAGCCGTTCGGC
>CAZWNR010000610.1:0-2383 GCA_964635665.1 uncultured bacterium
CCTGGGGTAGCCTCGGGGTCTGGGGCAGCCTCAGGCTCGGCCTCAGGTTCGGCCTCAGGGGCAGTCTCGGAGGGAGTCTCAGCGTCCGGGACAGCCGGGGATTCTCCCTCGGGGCCGGGCAGGGGGCCAGGACGGTTGCCCCGTTTCAGGGTAGCCATAATGTCGTAGCGTACCTGACGATCATCGATCACCGTGGCGGTGACGCCAATGCTCTCTAGGGCGGCGGCGCTGATTAACCCCTCGGTGGGCACAGGCGGCAGCAGCAGGCTGTCCTCCACCGTGATCATGTCCTTCAGGTTAATGAAAAAGTGGCCGTTGTTGGGCCGCGGGGCCTGTCCTGTGGCGGTTTGGAAGGCGGAGGAGGCCGCCAGGGTGCGGTTGGGACGGGGCACGATCAGGTCGGTAATACCCCTTCCGGCGGCTAAAAACACCACATCCCCCTCTAGCCAGCCGTGGGCCAGGGTGAGGGAATCAAAGGGGGCCGTCCACTGGGTGATCGCGACGCCCTCTTGATCGACGGTCTCCACCTGAAAACGGTAGCGGTCGGCCATCACCGCATCCAAGCGCTCTAGGGTGGCGGTGGCGGCATCGCGGTCGCTGTCCTTAACCATCATCACCTGGGCTGGCTTGGGCAGGGGTTGTGCCTCCGCCGCCGCGTCACCGGAGGCGGGGGGGGCCAAGATACCCAGGGCCATTTCGCCGCCCATCCAGGGCAGCAGATCTTCCTCTAGCACCAGGCCGGTGGTGGACTGAATCCCCAGGGAGATTTCCTCAGGCCGGAGGGGAAACGCCGCCGACAGTTGTTGCCCCGCCTTAAAGTCTTCCCAAAACTGCTGAAAGTTGCCGGTGGAGAGCATGATCAGGGTGTCGGCGGGCAGTCGCTGGGGCATTTGATCCGCCTGGTTACTGGTATCAAACACCAGTGGCCCCTGATCGAGCCAGCTAATTGCCTGGATGGCGAGTCCTTGATTTTCGATCACCACCGCCGCCACCAAGGCCCTAGGGTTACGCAGCGCCTCTAGGCGACTGGCGGGAATGGCGGGGTCGGCGGTATTGGCGAGGGTTTGCACCGCCGCAGGGACATCCACATAGAGGCGAGCCAGGGCACGAGATTGTTCCACCTGCTCGAAAGCCTTGGTAAATCCAGGCCGTTCTATCACCGATTGGTTATCCCGAAAGGCGTCGATGGATTGCTTCAGCAGCCCCACCTGGGCGCTGACGAGGGCCAGATTTGGGGTCAGCACGGCCCCGTAGATCGGTGCGCCCTCGGCCCCTTCAATCTGCTGAATGGAAATGCCACGATAGGGGTTATCGCCGATGTCCTCCGCCTGCACCAGACGATTCCCTAACCCCTGCTGGGCCTGACCCACGTTACTAATCGGCAGGGCAATCACCACATTCGAGCCCAGCGCCCCCGCCGGATCATTGAGGGGAGAGGCCCCAGGCTGGTTCGAGGGCAACACCGCCAGGGTAATTTCCGAGCCGACCCAGGGTTTGACATCGGTACCAAAATTTAGTCCCGCCTCGGTTAAGAGACGATCCCGCCATTCCACCAGGGCTTGGTCAAACTGGGCCTGGGTTTCGGGGGTGCCAAACTGCCGCAGCCGTCGCCACTGGCCTTCATCGGTGGAGAGAGACACCACCATCACCGCCTCATCGGGGATGGCATTGACCCCCGCTGGCAGCCCCTGGGGCAAGCCACTGCGGCGACCCACCCCCCAGAAGACTAGGGCTCCGGCCCCGAGCACCAGGGCGGCCCCGGCGGCGACAACCAAGGACGGCTTTGCCTTCAACCTCTGAAACACCATAGCCCAGCCAGAACGGAATTTTGCCCTGCCACTGTAGCAAACAACCGAAAGGATGGCGCAATTCCCAAGGTTCGCTGCTTTCGCAATGGCCGTTTGTGCAATCCATTCAAGGGTAACCCTGCGTGGAGGCTCCTCGGAGCGAGGCAATCCCACCCCTAAGACCCCACCGTAACGCCGAGGAACCTGGCCCCTAAAGCTGCCGTTCTACCTGCACCATGCGCTGGTAGGAAAGCCAACCCGTACCCACCATGGCCACGGCAAAAATTCCTAAAAACCAAACATGTTCACCCACCTCGGCCAGGGTGCTACCCTCGGCGGCAATGCCCACCATGGCCTCAATCATGTGAAAAATCGGGTTAAACCGGGTGAGGTTGATCAGCGAATCGGGGAAAAAATCCGTAGGCATGAAGGCTCCACCCAGGATCATCAGCGGGATACCGAAGGCGGCCACCAGGGAGTTGACATCCTCGGTGCGGCGGGCCAGTTGGGTGCCCAGCACAAACCCCACCCCCACGTAGGCAGCCATACTTAAGACCACAATCAGCAGTCCGGCGGCAATGGAGCCCTCAAAGGTG
>CAZWNR010000611.1:0-2373 GCA_964635665.1 uncultured bacterium
TAACATCGAGCTGAGCCGCGAACGCCGTCGAGTACGACGCCGTCGGGCTAGCGGTGTTCGTCGGTTCCAGCGAGATTGTTCTGCCGCAGTGCTGAGATTTTAGCACATGCCACCAAACGTTTGTACTACTGCGGAAGAACAACTTATTATACGGACGATTTCCGTGTAACTGCCCCCTACGAGGTAGTTATACCGATGGCTTCCGTATAATCCACCCTCAGAGGGGAGTTATACGGATAGTTTCCGCATAATACGCCTGGGTCGGGCAACTATACGGAAAGCTGCTGAGAAAATTCAGGATTCGGCTGGGTACGTTGTCCGGTGTCCACGTCCTTGCCGGATACCCTTGGCGGCCCGCAAGACTCAGCCAGTGGGGGGAAGCCTTTGCTATATGATCGTGGCAGTGAGCTAGCTGGGAGTAAGCTTGTGCGAGAGATTTTGATTAGCCTTGGAATTTTAGCGGTCTGCTGTGTGGTGCTGTTGGTGGCGCAGATTGCCCCTGGCACTAAGGATGCCGTTGCGGCCAACCTAACGGCGGCCCCGGTGGTGGAAACCTCCCCGGCCTCTACGGAAACCCCCGTGCAAATTGCCCAGGCCGCCGCTGACCTCATCCCTGAACCTTCGGAAACCCCCTCAACGATGACTGACGAAACCCTCATTACCACCGAATCTGGCCTTCAGTACGTTGACATCGTGGAGGGCACCGGAGCCATGCCCCAGGCGGGTCAGCGGGTCACCGTTCACTACACGGGCACCCTAGAGGATGGCACCAAGTTTGATAGCTCCCGCGACCGGGGCCGTCCTTTCACCTTCCAAATTGGGGTGGGCCAGGTGATCAAAGGCTGGGATGAAGGGGTAGCCACCATGCGGGTGGGCGGTCAGCGCAAGCTGGTGATTCCCTCGGAACTCGGCTATGGATCCCGTGGGGCTGGCGGCGTTATTCCCCCCAATGCCACCTTGATTTTTGATGTGGAACTGCTCCGCATTGGTTAAGGGTGTTCCTCATCCTTAAGGTTCGTACCTTATCGATAGTTCCCACTGCGCCCTTGGTAGAAGGTGTAGGTGTCGAACAACATGCCCACTAGGCTGGCGGTGGCGGCGATGGTGAGGATGCCCTGGCGAGGGTCGCCGTTGCCTAGTACGGTTAGAACATCGATCAGGCAATGGATGCCCTGGCCGTAGAGACCTATCCTAGGAACACAGGCTTGGATCAGACCGAGGCCGAAAATCATCAGCCCCATCAAGGCCATGGGCAGGATCCCGGCCACCACCGCCGTCATGGCGAGGGACTGGAGGTATCGCCCAAGGCCCTTTGGGTTGACCGTCATGGGTTTGGTGTTTGCCGTCACTGGTTTAAGCCCCAGTTGTCGAAAGGGATGGAACCTCTAACACCTTAAACAGCCAAACCGGGGATGGATCGACCTGGTGAGAAATCTTCAATCTCGTTTTTGTCTTGTTGCAAACCGCTGTTTATCGTTGCAATCGTTGGGACAAACGGCTATGTATCGTTGCCAATCTTGACACCCTACGGCTAGCGTTGGCGGAAGGATTGGGTTAGCCCGTTCACTCACCGAAGTCAGTGCCCTACCCCAACGGAACCTCCTCCCCGGCGACCCCATCGCCAGAGGCCAGCCTGATATTCTGAAAGGGGCGATCAAGACTACCCTAGGCCCAGAGCTTAGGCATCCATGGTAAGGGGGAAGTGGCGTGGCACAGGCGACAGACAGTTCCAGTTTGGGGCAGTGGGGGCGGCGGCTGTTGGCGGCCATCTTTTTGACGGGGCAGGTGGTCATGCACCTGATCTCTCGCCCACTGCATCGCCGTAATACCCTGGATCAAATGGCGGCGGTGGGGCCAGAATCCTTGCTGATTGCTCTGATTACGGCGGCCTTTGTGGGCATGGTGTTTACCATTCAGGTCACCCGCGAATTTTTGAACTTTGGGGCCGGAACGGCGGTGGGGGGCGTGTTGGCCCTCACCCTAGCCCGCGAACTTGGCCCCGTGCTAACGGCGGTAATTATTGCGGGACGGGTGGGGTCGGCCTTTGCTGCCGAAATTGGCACCATGCGCGTGACGGAACAGATCGATGCTCTCCACATCCTCAAAACCGATCCCATTGATTACCTGGTGATTCCCCGCATCATGGCCTGTGCCCTGATGCTGCCTCTGCTTAACATTTTGGCCTTTATTACTGGGATGACCGGGGGGTTGCTGATTGCCACAACGCAGTACGGCATCGCCACCACCGTGTTCCTCGATTCCGCCAAGAACTTTCTGACAGTCTGGGACTTGGTGAGCTCCTTGATCAAGGCCTTTTTCTTTGGCATTATCATCGCCATTATCGGCACCAACTGGGGGCTCACCACCACCGGG
>CAZWNR010000612.1:0-2373 GCA_964635665.1 uncultured bacterium
GTTGTTCCCCCGTCACCTGGGCGGTTTCCTGCAACTGGTCGCCAACGGTTTGCATGGCACCCCTCAGCCCGCCGATCTGTTCTTCCATCATTTGGGCCGTTTGAACGGGGACAAAGGCCACATCTCGGCCAATTTTGAGAGTTTCGATGGCTGGCACAAAGGAACGCCCGGAGTAGGCATCGGCAAAGAGCCCACCGGAGACCTCATAGCCCTCGACTTTCCCGTTATTTTCGTCAAAGTAAAGGTCAACCACCACCCCCAAATCGCGCCCATCCATCGTGAGAATACGGGTGCCTTTGAGGACGGTATTGTGATCGAGAATGGGGCCAACAGCAGGCAGGTTGCGGGCATTGGCAATCGCCCCCTTCGACGAGGTAATCACCGCATCGACCCCAATCGCCTGCACATCGCTGAGTAGCAGCACTTGAGCACGCTTAAACCAGCCTGCCTCTTGGACTAAAAACCCCAGCAGTTGATTGCTCTCTTGGTCAAAGATTAAGTCCTTAACCACATTAAACTTTTCCCCATTGTCATAGGAGATAATGGACTTACCGATCACTTCTCTACCTTTAAACATGATCTAAAATCCTTTTTTATTAAGCTTGAATCGATTGCAGTGTTAACAACTCGCTTCAAGGGTTTGAGGCTATGGAGAAACCTAGTCGTTAACACTTAATAAGTGACTAATCGACGTAGTTGATTCGTGATTAATCAGCGACAGATCTGCGAGATTTTGTGGCTCTTCTGACCATTGTGCCAATAACGGTTAATTGCCCCCACTCCTAATCACGGCGCAGTTCTAGAAAGTTCGCCGGACGATCCCAACCAAAGCCGGGAATAACGTTGATCAGACCGAGATATTCCATCGTTCCAGCGGTGGCGATCGCTATCAGTAGCAGCAGACCAAGCGACCAGCTACCGTTTGACTGTTTTCCAATGAGGCGGGGCATAACTCTTCTCCACTCGTGATTCTACGGTTGACGAATTCAACTTCAGTGGCTATATGAATACATCATGCCGTAGTAGGGTTTGAATTAACGTTGACAAAGGCGCTTAAATTGATTGATTTGTTTAAGAACGTATTAATTTGCCTCATTCTCCCTGCCATTCTCGATCTTCTAGCTCCCGTTGAGGGAGCAACAGCGTGGCCTCAATCTCCTGGCGAATGGTTTCGGTCACTTCGCAGTTGCTGTTGAGGCAATCTACCAGCAGTTGGTTGGCGTCGTAGTAGCGTTTGAGCACCTGCTCTTGCTCGGGGCTAAACTGCCAGGGATGGTGAATATTGCGGTATTCGGCGATGGAATCTTTAATCTGATTGACCCAGGTCGGGTAGTTCCCCTGCCACCAGGCTTGCAGCCGTTCTTGACTTTGGTGCGTGGCGGGCAACTGATCCTTAATCTGCTGAATCGACTTGTAAAATCCAGCATCGAGTACCATCACCAAGATGTTGCTAAGCGCCTCACTACAGGCATGGACATAGGCAAAATCTGGGCTGTGGTCAACGGCAAACTCCACTAGCAGGTTTTCTAGGGCCGCATCCAGCAAAATACCCTGATCGAGGGTGCTGGCCAGGGCAAACTGGGCGGCGGTGGGTGGGCTTTGGGCCAGGGCCAGGTAAAAGGCGCGGGTGGTGGCCAGCTTAGGTTCGGGGGGGATGGCCTGGGATTTTTGGCTGGCCCACCTTAAAAAATCTTGCAGGTGAGGGTCTTGGGCCACCAGGGCATCGATCTCCTGTTTCATCAGTTGCACCAGGGAGTCGGCGCTGCGCAACATGGCGGCGGTGAGCAAAAACACCTCGTGCCAGTGGGGGTCGGTGATGTGTCTGACTAGCCCGCCGAGGGCCTGTTCTAGCGCTCGCAGGTTGTGGGTGGCGACGATTTTTCGCGCCGTTAGATATTCCTGAAAGGCCAGATACGAGAAGGAAAAAATGCCCCGCGCCCGCTCGATCAGCAGCCCGTGCTGGGCCTCGATGGCCTTCAGCATGGCCTCGCTTTCGAGTTGGAGGTCTTCGGGTTCTAGGCTCGTCCCCGACAAATTTTGCAGGTAGTCTTCGATGTACTGCTCGATGGTGCGCTGCTCAAAAAAGTACTGCCCCTGCTCAAAGGTGACGGCGGCTAGCTGGCTCAACAGCTTCATCTTTTGGGGCAGCAAAAAGCCTCGGTAAATATCGTCACGCTTTACTCCCTTGGTCTCATCCCACTTGCCCAGCAATAGGTCAAGCCCCTGCTTGTAAAACGCCGTGCGCTTGGTGGGAAACCGCCCCTCTCCCTGAAACACCCAGCAGGCCAGGTGCAAAAACAGCGGCGTCACCACCAGTTGGCGAAACTGCCAATTTTCCGGCAAATCCAGCTTCTCGACAAACTCCGCCGCCTT
>CAZWNR010000613.1:0-2371 GCA_964635665.1 uncultured bacterium
GCGTTGAAGCCTGTTGCCAAGCCCTGCTCCGTCATCTGCTGCCGGAGATCGATCCCCAGCGCCAGGGCGTTTGTTTTGATGTGGGGGTGGGCACCTTTGCCTTTTATTGCGACCTGTTTCGCGAGTTAGATTTCACCACCGTGGCCGTAGAACCCTTGCCTACGGACAAACTCAAACGCCGCTGCCAGCAGCAGGGGATCACCCTGCTCGAACTTTGTCTCTCTGACCAAGTAGGGCAGGCCACCCTGCACTTGGGCGAATTTGCCAAGGTGGGCAACCGCAACTTTAGTTCCCTCTCCGCCGACTGGTTTGGGGCCTCTGAGAACACCCAAGTTGTCGAAACCCTGGATCTGGCAACCCTGCTGACCCAGACCCAAACCACTGCCATCACCGCCCTCAAGCTGGATATCGAAGGCTGGGAACCCGTAGTTATCAAACAATTTGAAACCCTGTCCCCGGATCTGCTTCCGGCCCTAGTGATGTTTGAATATGGTGGCGGCAGTAGCTATGAGCAAGGCACCCAGGGTTGGGCACCCGCCTTTTTAGAAGGCACCCTCGATAGCCTCAAAATGCTGCAACGACTGGGCTACCAAACCAGCATCATGGTCGATTATGCCCCCGGCAGCGAGGTCAAGGTCTTCGACCTGCAAACCCTCGATCTAGATACCGAAACGCCTTTTTGGGCCAACGGGGTCTACGGCAATATCCTCAGCTTTCGCAACCACCAGCCCAGCACCGATCCTATCCAACGCCTCTGTGCCCCCTACCGAGGTGGCTTAGTCAATTGGATTGTGGGCAGCCTGGTTCAACGAAAGCGCTAGGCTTCTGTACTCGATATTTTGGCCATATTGATCGCATGAAAAAGGCTCAGGACATCGCATTGCCACTCTGGCAAGATCAGGGTCATGATAATTTCTTCGAGGCTGTTGATTAGGCAAAAGGCAATGGCCAGCCAGAGCGCTTTATCGTTGTTAAAGCCAAAGAGGCTAACCGTGGCAACCAGTAGCGTTATCCCCCATGCCTTAGCGGTATAGGTGTGAAAGCTTGGCATTTTTTTGAACTTGATCAGACTAATGGCAAATAGCGTCAGCTGAGCCAATATCGCAATCAATAAAGGAATTTTGAAATCAAGAATTGTTTGGGGAAAGACTAGCCAAACACTCAGGGCAATGCAGCAATACAGGCAAATATCCGCCCAGCTATCGGCCTGGCGCAGCTGAGCTGTGCTTACCCCTAACTGCCGCGCAATAATGCCATCAAAAATGTCTGAAAGAACAGCGATCACATAGCCAATGACAAACGCGATCCCCACGTGATGATCTAGGGCATCAAGGAGGAGAAGCAAGGCGATGATAAACCTTGTGCCAACTAGCCCGGCTGGAATATAGGTAAGGCTGAACATGGTCTGGGTTCCTCCACCCATAAAGGATAGGTTGTCGTTTGTTGGTGTGCTTCAGCCCTAGTTGACGTCATTGGCTTCGGTGCAATTCCAACGTTCCAGAAATTAAGGCCAACCTTCCAGAAATTAAGGCGAACTAACAACATAATTGACGTGAAACGTAGCCCATTGTGCGTGATCTAAGGCATAAACCTCGCCGGGGCTACGGCCTTCGGGGAGGGCCGCAGGGCTATGGAGGTCTTGCAGCAGGGCTTGGGCCAGCTTGAGGGGTTGGCCAACCCGGTGTAGATCGGCCTGTACGGGGGCCATGGGGCCATCGGCGGCGAGTACCTCTAGACTGTAGGCAAAGGGTTGAACGCTAAGGATAATGTGGGTTTCGACCCGTGCTGTAGACCCGAGAATGCCCCATCCGTTGGCATTATTGGGCACCAGTAGGGTTTGGCGGGGAGCCAGGGGTGGGCTGTTGCTGGGGACTCCCTCGGTGTTGCCACTGGCTTCTGGGGGCACAACTAGGGCTGAGCAATCCCCTTGGCCGTTGAAGCGTATCACCATCACGTACAGGGGCCTATCGCCGTGGTGGGTGATGCGGTACTGAAAACGGGCATCCCGCGATAGGGTGAGGGTAGTGGGGCCGTTGCCGGGATCCGTCAGGCCAGGATGGGTGAGGCGGCTGGCTTCGGTTTGTTGACGCAGCAGCACGGTGGGTTTGGGGCGTACGGCTTCCACGGCCACCGAGGCGGCGAGGCCGGAGGCAAAGCGGTTTTGGGTAAGGCGCACCAGTTTTAGGGCCAGCAGAGATTGCAGGGTGGGGGTGAGGCGGGTGATGGCGGTTTTAACGGCCTCTTCCTTGGCGAGCATGGTGCCCGGTATGAGGGTGCGGTTGGGGGCGAAGAGGCCATAGCTGCTTTCCGCCTGTCGATCCGCTGTGGCTGGACGGTCGCTTTCGGTGGTACGACCCACGGGGCCCAGGGG
>CAZWNR010000614.1:0-2356 GCA_964635665.1 uncultured bacterium
TGCCACGGATGACGTGGGGCGTCACCAGTCGTCCGCCGTTCATAATCGCCGCCTGAAGCTGCATCATTTTGATCGGCGTCATGGAAAAGCCCTGGCCAAAGGAGGTGGTGGCAGGCTCGACACGGCTGCGGATAAACTGCTCCTCATCCTTCATCTGCCCGGTGGCCTCGTTGGGTAGGTCAATGCCGGAGGGCTGATCGAGACCAAGTTCTTGCAACCACTGGAAGTAGTCTTGGGGGGGCAGCTTTTGCATAATGCGAATCATGCCCACGTTGCTGGAGTACTTCAGCACATCGGTGATAGAAATGGTGCCTCGGCCTCCGGAGGTGGCGTAGTCACTGTTGCGAATTGTCCATGGCCCAAACTGAATTTGGCCGCTATCGTTCACCATTTCATCGGGCTGAAGGACTCCAGCCTCTAGGGCAATGGCCACGTTAATGGGCTTGAAGGTAGACCCCGGCTCGTAGAGGTCGCTGATGGCCCAGTTGCGGAACGCCTCCATATCGGCCTGGTAATACTCGTTGGGATTATAGGTGGGAGCCGCCGCCATGGCCAGCATTTCCCCCGTCTCCACGTCCATGACCATGATGGATCCTCCCTCGGCGGATCGCTCGGCTACGACGCGCTCTAGGGCGTTTTGGGCCACCCGCTGAAGGCGGCTGTCTAAGGTAAGTTGTAGCGTAGCCTTCTCTGCCTGCCCCCTCACCAGGGCCAAGGCCGGATCGCTCTGATCCCGTTCCGGCAGCAACAGGTGATCTTCCTGGGCCATTTCTAGCCCCGCCTGGGCGGCACCGTCTAGGTTCACAAAGCCCACCACGGGCGCAAACAAATCTTCCTGCGGGTAAAACCGCTGCTGCTGGGGCACGAGTTCTACCCCGTTCAGCCGCAGTTGACGAATGCGGTCGGCGGTTTCGGCGGTGAGACCATCCATTACCCGAATCCCCGTGGGCTGGGTGCTCCACTGTTCCTGCAATTCGGCGGCGTTTTTTTCCAATAGGGGACTGAGGGCATTGGCCACTTCCTCCACGGGACGATCAAACAGCTTGGGGTGGCTGTAGAGGGTGTACACCATGCGATCCACCGCCAGCAAGTTGCCCTGACGATCCACGATGGGATAACGCAGGGGCTGGGGCTGACTAGGCCGCACCCGTTGCTGGGCCGCCATCTGGCCGAGACTTTCCCCTTGGAGGAGTTGTAACCACACCAGCCGTCCGGTCAGCAGGGCCATCATCGCCATCAGTAGCGCCCACACGATCACCAGGCGGCGGCGGGTGTCGCTCACCGTTTGGGCCACGGGCCATCGAGAAATGCGACCCGTCCGCTGAACCTGGGGGTGACCCTGATCGAGAACACGCGACCGATTCCGTCGAGGCCGACGGGGGCGAGTGGGGGAGGAAAAGGAACTAGCCATGGCAAAACGGATCAGCGAAGGGGCAAGGGTGCGGGGCTGAGGGAAGCCGTATCGCCCAACCACCGCCACAAAATCAAGCCCTCGGCCTCATCCAAGGGCAACGGCCTCAATAGCCTAGGGGACGGTCGGCCTGAAGACTGGGAGGCTCTGAAGCAGACTCAACGGATTGGGCCGGACGCTGGGGGGCCGGTTGCAGAAAGATAACCTGGTCGGGCTTGGGGGGCTGGAGGCCAACGGCGGGGTCTTCGGCCTGTTGGGCCATATGGCGGGTCAAAATGGCGTTGGCGGTGGTGAGTTGTTGCTCGCTGCGCTGAAGCTGACTGAGGCGATTCGTGGCTTGAGCCAACTGGCGATCCACATATACGGAGGTACCGTATCCCACCAGGGTAAGGCTTACTAAGGAAGCCGCCAGCACCGAGGAAAGCAAGTGGATCTGCGCCAAGGTACGCCGCAGAGGGCTGGGGGCCGTAGCCACAGGTAGCGTTTTGACCGATCCAGCCTTGAGGGGCCGCAACACCCCCATGGTGGCAGAGGCGGTCGGGCGTTGCTGAGCCGGGTGAGTTGCCGAGGAGGGTAAGGGCCGGGGAACGTAGGATTTCAGCGCGGCAGACATAGACAACCCACACCACAGAAAAGAACTGAGGCTAGGATACTGCATTCTTTGAAAACTGGGCTACGGTTCGCCAAAAACCTCCGTCGTAGCGGCTCTCAGCCCATAACCAAAACCCAGTCCGATCCAAATGATCGGACTGGGCTAGGAACTAGGGCGTTACTGTTTTCTAGGCGTCGCTTTATATGAGCCACCGCTTATCTAGGGCCTGTCATCAATCAATCGCTGATGGCCCAGGAATCAACGATTACAGCCCCTAGCCTGCTTCCCATGATCGGGCATGGTAAGGCTTGTCCTATAAGGGTTTTGGCTGGAATTGATGACACACCCTAGGA
>CAZWNR010000615.1:0-2355 GCA_964635665.1 uncultured bacterium
GAAATACCCAATTTTTCTTGAAAACTTTTTCTGGATGACCCCATATCTGGGGGTTAGGTAGGGATCGAAAGCGGGAGGGGTAGCGTCCCGCAAAGCAATCCTGATAAGGGTTAAGGGCACTTGGAAGTGCTATCATCTAGCGTCTGCTGCCAGGTTTTGCCGAGGCGGGGAGGACGACCCTCGGCCAGGTAAAGGTGGCCAAACCCTGGGCTAGACAAGCCCAGGCAGCAGGCACTTATAGTAGGAACTGCTCGATGGCTACGGCTACTCCGTCTTCTTCAACGTCTGGGGCGACCCAGTCTGCGGCCTGCTGGACGGGGAGGGGGGCGTTGCCCATGGCGACTCCTAGGCCCGCATAGCGAAGCATTTCTAGGTCATTGAAGTTGTCGCCGATGGTCATGACTTGGTCAGGGCTGAGGTCTAGCAGGGTTTCCGCTACGAAGCGCACGGCGTCGCCTTTATTAGCTAGGGGATGGGTGGCTTCTACGAAATAGTCTACGGATCGGGTGAGGTAGAGATCTTGGCTGGGATAGCGTTGTGCTAGGTCGGATTGGATTTGGGTGAGTAAGTGCGTGTCGCTGCTGAGGGCCAGCAATTTCGTTGTTTCGAGGTGAGACTGGTTTTGCATGAGCACGATTAAATCACCTACGGCTATAGGCTGAACGCCCGACCGCTCGGCATAGGCCTCTGTATCGTCGATGATGGCTCGCACATGCAGTTGGTCGTCAATGTAGAGATGTATGGATAAATCTGCCTGGGCCTCCATGGGTGATAGATAGGTCAGGATTTCGAGGGCTAGGGTTCGAGGTAGGGGGGTGTGGCGGTGCAGGGTTTGGGTGAGGGGACATTTGATCAGAGCACCCTGGTAAGCCATGAGTGGCAGGGTGGATGCGACCGCTTGGTGGAAGCGCAGAGCGGCCTGGTACATGCGCCCCGTGGCAATGGCTACGGCAATGCCTCGCTGCTTCGCTTGGTGAACGGTTTCCAGCACCCGTGGCGAGATTTGATTCGATTCCCCCGCTAAGGTGCCGTCAATATCCAACACCAGTAACCGAATATCTGTTGTCATGGGCTTTTTCCTACACCTTAATGAATCAGGATGAATCAGGTTCAGCCCCATTATCCCTAGCGCTGGTATTCGTTGGGTTGGGAAGGCGTTAAGAACCATCTAGCTCTGAGGCCATCGACTAGAGGAAAGGCGTATTTTGTAGGTCATATTGGTAGGTCATAGTAGATAAAGCCAAGTTGGTACTGTGACTTGGTTGGTATGGTGACCCTCAATCCTTGTTGTGTTAGCGCTAGAGGTTTTCTGATGCCCGATGCTTTGATGTATCAGGAAGAGATGTATGTGGTGCTGATGCCTGGAGAGGCCGAGTTTTTTGCCACCCCCGATGAACTGTTAGCCCAGTTGACCGTTCTCTTGGCGGAACGGCAGGAGGATTTGCCCCGTGACTTGCAGAAATTCAGCGCCGTGACGGAACAGGCCAAACACCTGCGGGATACGGCCTGTGAGCTAGAACTGCGACCGGGGGAAGCCATGCAGTGGTATGTCGTGCGGCTAGAAAAATCCTAGGGCTACGCAATCTGCCAAGCAGCTTCAAAGAAGTTGAGTTCGCAAACCATGGCGTAGCGGTAGGTACGTTGGGTGAGGTCGTTATCCACAGCCTGGGCGTTGACAATCTCCTCTAGCTGCTGGGCTAGGGGTTCGAATTGGTCGCTGCTGTAGGTGTCGATCCAGGTGGTGTAGGCGTGGGACTGGGGCTGGTTTGCCGCCAGGGATTGGCCCAAAAAGGCGTAGAGCCGCATGCAGGGCGACATGGCCACGGCGGTGGTGCCAGGGTCGGCACTCCAGGCAATGCTGAGCAGAAAGTCTGTATATTGGCGAGTGGCGTTACCTGGTGTCACCGTAGACAGATCCACCCCCCACTCCTGGGCATAGCGGCCGTGGAGGTTTAGCTCCTCCAGTACCCCCGCCGTTAGCCCGTGGAACACCTGAAAGATCTCCCAGGTCGGGGCTTTGGCCGCCGCAATGCTGTAGGCCCGCGCAAAGGCTTCGAGGAAAAAAGCATCCTGCCCCACGTAGTAGGCAAACTTGTCCCGGTCGAGGGAACCATCACCAATGCCCTGCACAAAGGGATGACTAAGGGTAGCGGTGGCCAGGTCTTGATTCACTTGCCAAAGGGATTGGGAGAGGGTGGGATGGATCATAGGAACGATGGGTTACGGGGTTGGGGCGCACTGCGGTGCACCCGTACATCATCGTAGGGTGCCTTCGCAACGTAATGCACGGCCCAGCTACACCAGCAACGATTGCGCCAATTCCAAAGAAAAATAGTAGGCGTCCTTGGCCTCGCC
>CAZWNR010000616.1:0-2348 GCA_964635665.1 uncultured bacterium
GAGGGGCCTAACGGCTTTAGCGAGTGCCATATCACCAGCGACGCTGCTGGCACGGTCAACGCTCCGGGGCTGCTCAACCGGGGGCGCTATCGCTTCTACGTTGGCAACACCAACCCTGTGGCAACCTCCTACCAACTCACCCTTAGCCAAGATTAGCCGCACCCTCTCCCAACCGCCGATGGGTGATCTGAGGTCGTGCTAGAGCAACTCTCTGGCACGGCGCACGGTGTAGGGGAGAACACCCACCAATAGGGCAAAGGCTTCATCGGGCACCTGCTCCACAATGCTGGGGTCGAAGTAGCTCTTAAACTGCTCTAGGATCATCCGAGCGCGGTCGAGCGCCACAGGTTTGTCTGTAAAGTTTTGGGTAAGACGCACCCATTGCAGGCGAATCTTGAGGGCTTTCTGCTGCTCCTCCGGGCTATTGGAAGGCAGAAGGGACAAACTACCAAGGGGAATCACACCCCGGCAATCATCATCGAGGCCACCGCCCACCGCAGCTCCGGGGCCAGCAAATTCGGTATAAAACTCTTTATGGATGATGATGCCATTGCGACGGCGGCTGTTGACAATCCACAACCCTTGACCACGGATTTTGGACAAAAAGTCGTCATGGGCCGATCCAGGCTGGGAGGATGGCTGCGAACCCTGTCCTCCTGTCATTTGAGCTGGGTAGGACGTAGCCATGGAAACGGGGCGGAGTAGGCGTGATGGAACAACATGCGCTAAGGCCGGAGGGATACCTGGCTGGGGCCACCCCAATGGGCTATGCCCCGAAGGGCTGGGCTCAAAGTAGTAGCTCATGCTGACCAAGCACCGAGGGACAAAAAACCGAGGGACAGAACTGAACAATGCGCCAACGCACTGTCTTTCAGGTCATATTCTAAGACACCCTTTCCTAAGTTTTCGAGGGAAGCCCTGAAATCCCCTGAAGGACCCATTAATTTCTAGGCCTAGAGTATGAACTTTAAGTGAATTCATCTCCGTGAATTTATCAGTGAATTCATCCGTGGATCTGACCTCCCCATAACAACGGCTAGGGCGCATTTTGCCTAGGGAAGGATTCCACAGCTTTGTGAAGTAGCAGACGCCGCGTTTGAAGCCCAAGCCACACCGCCAGGGTTTCTTCGTTGTGAAACACCTCAAACCCCGCTCGGCGATAGAGGCGGCGCGCCCCCGGATTATCCTCCATCACATGTAAATAGAGGTGGTCAAGCTGCCAGGTCGCAGCTAGGGTTTCGCAGGCAACCAACAGTTGAGCCGCCCAACCCTGTCGTCGATGAGACTGGGCCACTGCCAGGTTAGAAATGTAGGCATACTGAGAACTGGTGGGTTGCCAAGGCCAAGATTGCCGCTGGGAGATCTCCACCGTACCCACAATGATGTCCTGAGCCAGGGGAGCTTCAGCCAGGGAAGGGCCACCGACCGCCGCT
This sequence comes from uncultured bacterium, assembly GCA_964635665.1. Classification (GTDB taxonomy): domain Bacteria; phylum Cyanobacteriota; class Cyanobacteriia; order Phormidesmidales; family Phormidesmidaceae; genus Nodosilinea. Next base: position 1,434 of record CAZWNR010000616.1, read on the forward strand.
GGGGCCACCACCGCAAGGCAGGCATAGCGGGATCGATCCGTTTTAAGACGCTGCTTTAAATCTTCCTTAATCCCGAGTTTGAGGATCGGATATAGCCAAGCCAACCAGCCCGTATGGTCATAGAAACTACTGGCCAGTACCTCCGTCAGTTCCTCTAGATCTTCCAGGCTGGCGGCCCGAATGTGGGGCGAGGGCCAAGGGTGGGGGGTGGCTCGCTCCTGGGAACGGTGGACTGCCGCAGAGGCCCCAGTCCGCAGAGATGCATCGAAGGTGGATTCAGCCATGGCATCTAAAAGTACGCTGAAAGTACGCTGCTACAACCGAGGACATGAATAACCGGGGACACCCTGGAAAAACTATAGCGGTTCTCTCCTGTGCTAACGCCCGTTCTAAGGTTAGTATCCCATGACAGCTCCGCCCTTTTTAACGCGGCTTGAGTCCTATCGAGATCCTAAGTCCCTTTGGCCCTTGGCGGCGGGGCTCTCTGGGCTGGCCCACGGCATCTTGATCCTGAGCCTACAGCCCTGGGTGAAGGTGGCCCCATCGGTTGCCAGTTCCCGTCAGACGATTCCGATTCAACTTGTGGCCCTAGATACAAGTGCCACGGTCTTCTCAGCCCCCGAAATAGTCCCAGGAACCGTCCCACAAACAGCCCTAGGGACACCGCCCCACCAGAGTACCGCTCTACCTCAGCCCGGTTCTCCCCCGCTTCCCGCCGATGCCCAGAGGGTCAATCCTGAACCCAGTCAACCCCCGATCCCAACTGCTCCAACCAGACCGCCCCAGGCCATACCAACGTTCCTCCCTAACCCGCCCTCCACCGCCAGCCCTGATCCTGTCACTCAGCCAAACGTTCCTCCTGCGTCCATCGCCCCCGCGGCCCCTAGGCCGGCCGCCGGGTCGCCCCTGGAGCAG
>CAZWNR010000617.1:0-2340 GCA_964635665.1 uncultured bacterium
GGGGTCGCTATGGACCAGGGGCAGTTGGGTAGGCAGGGTTACCGTTAGGGTATGGTTGCGGCGGCTGGCCTGCTGCTGCCAGAGGGGAATCGCCTCCTGGAACAGTTGGTCGAGGGGGAAGGCGGACAGGGGCGACTTGGGCTGCTGGTGAGCCTCGGTTTCCAGCTCCACGGCTCGAAAAATCAGGTTGAAGCGATCAATCTGCTGGGTACATTCCCGGTCGATGGATCGCAGCCGCTTGGCCACCTCATCGCTGACATCCTTGCGCTTCAGTAGGGATCGGGTGAGGGTACGAATGGTGGTGAGGGGTGTACGAATTTCGTGGGCCATGGCCTGGAGCAATTCGGTATCGCTGCCCGTTTCTGGCGCTGGCTCGGATGGGGGAGGTTCGGTGGTGGTGGCTGGCCCCAGAAGACTGGCGGGAAGGGTGGCCACCAGCCCCTCTCGGTGCAGAAACCCGTTGCGGGGCGTGGGTTCGACCGCAGCAAAGGTGACTGGGGGCTTGGCCTGAACGCGCAGCCGTTGCAACACCAGGTGGCTGTACTGGGTTACGAGGCGATAGTCGGGGGCAACGGAGGGAAATTGCGCCACCAGGGGATCCATGGTGGCCAGCAGGGCGGGGCGCACCTGGGCAATGCGCTGCCGTAACTGCTGCCAGGTTGCGTCGGCAAGGGCGGGGTCAAAGGAAAAGCGAAAGCAGGGTTGGCCCCCTACGCCATCCCCTAAGACCAGCACCAGGCTAAAGTCAGCGGTGAGGAGCAGACAAAAGCGCTCCTGGGCCAGGGGATCTTCAGGGGCCAGGGGCACCATGGGGAGTGGACTGGCTCCCCCCCCCTGCACCCGCCCGCACCGCTGTCCGGGCAATTGGGGACGGGCCACCGCCAAAATTCGCTCTAGGGGTTCCGGCACCATCAGCCAGTGGTGCAACCGCTGCCCCCCCAGGCCATCGGGCAGCACCGGAAACGGGCCAGAAATCACTACCCCCAGCAAGGGTTCCTCTGCGCCAGCCTTGCCGGGCGTAATGGGCGCGGGATAGGGCAGCAACAGTTGGGCCAGCGCCGCAATACCCCCCAACCATTCCTGCTCCGCCTGGAGGCGAGCCTGGGCCTGGGCCTCCAGAGAAACGACTGCTCCCAGGGTCTGTTCAGGATCAGCCACCCCACGACCACCCTTGGCCCCCGCCACCACCGGAGACCATTGACTAACGAGCTGGCTGAGGGAACAGAGCGGAGGGTGTGCCAAGACAAATACCTGACTCGCAACAGGGCCACGGGGCTACCTGGCCCAGCAGCCCAAAGGGGCTATTGCGAGATTACGGCCTTAATCGTGCATTTGGCTATGGGTAGAACCGAACCCCTTAGCCGAACCAGTTCGAGGCCAGCATTACCTCCTGAAGGTGGTCATGTTTGGCGTTCATGGCCATCGATGCGCCGTACTCCCCAGAGGGCAGAGGCGCAGGAATTCCATTGTCTATTAGGGTCTGTAGACCTTGCTGAATAAGGCGATCAATCCGTTGATGTTGATCGTAGGAGTAGCATTGGGAAGGGGTACCCATACGTCGAATGGCGTCTTGATCAAGGGTGACATAAATGACGGGTAAACGCCGTAGAACGTAGGCCGTCAGGCGCTGGCGAAAATCCATCACATTAGACAGCTCCCAACCTTGTTCCGAGGCAGTATCATGCAAGACGGATTCAACTTTAGCCACAACAATAGGCAGGGTTAAATTGACGATAACGTGGGACATAGGAATGACTCCGTGGAGCGTCTAAAACACGGCGGATGGAGCAAGATGAAGTCTAGACAGCAGGAACTAAGCAAACCGGGATGATTCAATCCAGTTCAGGCCATGAGCGACCTAAATATCCAGGAAAAGGCTATCTATCCAGATCGTTATAGCTAGGGAATCAAAGGGCTAAAAAGGATAAAAAGGGGCGGGGATCAAGACATTTTTAGAACATCGAGATTACCTCTATCATGGAGGACATCAGAGGGGGATTTACCTACGTTTTAAAGAAAAAATATTTTCTCCCCAAGAAAACAGAAAATTCGATCCAAAACGATGCATTTCTCAATATTTTTTATTGACCTTGCGGGGTTTGCTCCGGCCTCCAGTTACAGGACTTAACCGAATCATGAATAACGTCATTATCGGCATCTGTGGCGGGTTCCAGGCCCCCCAAGACACCGAGGGCATCCTCACCCTCTGGGAAACAGATCCAATACTTAGGGGCATTCCTGCCCTAGTGCTAGGGTCAGGCGAGGCCTGGGCTCCGCTGTCGGCCCACGCCCTGCGCCAGTCCCTTGATCAATCCCTCATTCCCATCGCAGCAGGGCCCC
>CAZWNR010000618.1:0-2333 GCA_964635665.1 uncultured bacterium
CGCTGATGCTGGCCGGGTTCCTGGGTGTGGTGTGGCTCAGCGGTGCCGAAGACTTTACCTACCACGCGGTGATGGGTCACCAGCTGCCGATGACTTGGCAGATTATCCTGCTCAGTCTGTTGCTGGTGGCCTTTGGCATCAAAATCCCCCTGGTGCCCTTCCATACTTGGCTCCCCGATACCTACGTGTCCGCCAGTACCCCGGTGGCGATGATGTTGGGAGGCGTGCTAGCCAAGCTGGGCACCTACGGCCTATTTCGCTTTGGCCTGGGCCTGTTCCCCGATGCCTGGGCGCAGCTTTCCCCTTACCTGGCGGTGTGGGCGGCGGTGAGCCTGATGTATGGCGCGATCACGGCCATTGCCCAGAAGGACATCAAGCGGATGGTGGCCTATAGTTCCATCGGCCACATGGGCTACGTGCTGCTGGGCGGCGCGGCAATGACGGATTTAGCCCTCACCGGAGCCGTCAGCCAAATGGTCTCCCACGGGTTGATTTTGGCGATTCTATTCCACCTAGTGGGGGTGATTGAAACTAAGGTGGGCACCCGCGAGCTAGACGTCCTGAACGGCCTGATGAACCCTGTGCGCGGTTTGCCCATGGTCAGCGCCCTGCTGGTGCTGGGCGGCATGGCCAGCGCTGGAATCCCCGGTCTGGTGGGCTTTGTGACAGAATTTCTGGTGTTCCAGGGCAGTTATGCGGTCTACCCCATCCAAACCCTGCTGGGCGTGGTGGGCACGGGCCTAACGGCGGTGTACTTTGTGATTTTGCTGAACCGCACCTGCTTCGGCAAGCTCGATAACGCCATCGCCTACTTCCCAAAAGTCACCTTCTCTGAGAAGTTGCCCGCCTACGTCCTGGCTGGGTTAATTCTCTTCCTCGGCATTCAGCCCAACTGGCTGGTGAAGTGGGGCGAACCCACCGCCACCGCTATGGTGGCCAACCTGCCCATGGCATTCACCGAAGTGGTTGCCGATGAGGCGATTGAACAATTGCCGATGGAGATGCCCTCGGTGGATGACGCCCCCGCCGAAGCCATCCCCTTCCCCGTCGCCACCCTCCTGCCGTAATCCCCCACGCTTCCCCGTACGGGCGCACGGCGGTGCGCCCCAACCCTAATCCTCAAAACCTACAGGAGATCCCAAAGCTGGGGCGGCACAAGGTAATGGGGGCCATCGCGCAACTCAGCCAGGGATCGCCAAACCGCCTGAAAGGGTTCGTCACCCTCCAAGCCATCGAGGACGTCCCGCTGATAAAGCGACTCATCCACAAACCGCCCGCTGTAGACAAACAGGATTTCGTGAGCCGTTTCGCCATGGAACTCAAAGATGTTTTCAACCACCCCCATCAAGGCCACCTCGGTGATCTCGGCTCCCAGTTCCTCGCGGATTTCCCGCACCACCGCCGCCGCGCTGGTCTCCCCCAGGTCAACGCCGCCCCCCAACGGGCGGGCATAGCCAAACTGCCGCACTGGGTCGTAGCCCTCATACACCAGCAACTCATCCCCCCGTCGCAACACACAAATCGCCGTTGGCCGAATCCGCTTTTTCTTGCCCATCGTGAAATCCCCCATTGAACGAAATTAGCGTACCGCTAAATGTACGGGCGCACCGCAGTGCGTCCCAACCCACCCCCGTACGGGCGCACCGCAGTGCGCCCCAACCCAACCCACTCCCCAATCCAAAACCACCATGCCCACCCTCGCCGAAACCTCAACCCTAATTCCCCCCTCTACCCATCCCCACGCCGATGTGATTCACCGCCTAGAAGCGGGTGGCTCCATGCTGCCGGATACGCCAGGAAATTTGATGCAAATTATCGGCATCTACAAAGCCTATGCGGTACCGATGGATTTCTACTGGCGGGACTTGCTCTACATTGCCGAGCGGGTATTTTTGAACCCGATTCCTGCGTTTAAATACTTTTTGCCCCAGGAATATTTGGATCTACCGAATCACTACGCTGGCGATACCGCCGACCTGAGAATTTGGCGAGGGGAAGCCAACGTTCACCCTGAACTGCTGGAATTCATGGAAAAGGGCGAAATGAAGCGAAAGCTGCCCAAATTGTTCCATCACCTCTGGCACGACCGAGTGAACATGGAATTTGCCGAAGCCTGTATGACAGCGATGCTGTGGCACCAGGATATGGGCGGTCGGTTTAATGACTATCTCTATACCGACGAATACAAAGCGGCCTGTGATCGGGCCATTAAAGCCTACTTCAAGGGAAATCCGGTGATGCTGGGACTGCACAAGCTGTTCCCAGAGATGTTCTACGAAAAATGCCGGGAGTTATCCTACTATTCCAACCTGGGCCTGTTCTGGGAAGTGATG
>CAZWNR010000619.1:0-2328 GCA_964635665.1 uncultured bacterium
GGTCGGGGGCAATGCCAATGCCCGTATCTGCCACGGTGAGCACAAAGGCATCGGGGTCTTCGGGGGCGGCGGCGGTGGCGACCCGCACATAGCCCTGGTCGCTAAATTTAATCGCGTTCGACACCAGATTGGTGAGAATTTGGCGCAGCCGCCGTTCGTCGTTGACCACCATGGGATCGGTTAGGGCCAGGTCGGTTTCCAGGGCTAGGGCCTTGCCCTGGGCGAGGGATTGCAGATCCGAGAGCACCGACTGCACCAGGCTATGGAGGTGAACGGGGGCAGGGGTGAGGCTGAGGCGTTGGGCCTCTAGTTTAGAGAGGTCGAGGATGTCGTTGACCAAGTTGAGCAGGGTTTGGCCATTGGTAAAAATACGCTTCACCATGTCGGCCTGGTGGGGGGTGAGCGGCCCCTTAGACTGACTTTCGAGGATTTGGGAAAACCCCAAAATGGCGTTGAGGGGGGTGCGCAGTTCGTGGCTCATGGTGGCCAAAAACTCCGACTTGACGCGATAGGCTTCCAACAGCTTCAGGTTTTGGTCTTCGATGTAGCGGCGCTGGCGTCCCAGTTCCTCGTTTTGCAGGGTCAGCAGGCGGTTACTCTCCTGGAGTTTGGCCTGGGCCTGGGCCTCCCGCTGTTCGGCGGCATAGACCCGCAGGGCATTGCGCAGCAGCAGGGCCAATCGGTCAGCCGATACCCGCGTTTTAACGAGGTAATCACTGGCTCCAGCCTTCATTAGGTCTACGGCGATCTGCTCGTCCCCTTGTCCCGTCAGCACGATCAGGGGAATGGTGACCCCCTCCCGCCGCAGTTGTTGAATTAGCGTCAACCCATCGCGATCCGGCAACTGGTAATCCAAAAAAACGCAGTCGTACGACTCCTGGCGCAGTCGCTCTAGGGCCTGATCGGCGTGGGTCACCTCCGTCACCGCCACCGCCAGGGCCGACCGCCGCAGGGCACGGCAGATCGCCATCCGATCCACCTCGTCATCGTCCACCAGCAGCAGCCTCAGTTGTTCGGTCATCGAGGGGTTCAGTCGTCCAGGAATTCGGGTGTCTAGGGAATCTCGCACATGGCCCAATAGTGGTTCAGGGAGGCCATGACTTCCGCAAAGGTGGCAAAGGTCACGGGTTTGAGGATATACCCCGCCACGTTAAAGCGATAGGCCTCTAGGCGATCTTGGTCGGCATCGGAGGTGGTGAGAACAACCACCGGGGTGGCTTGAAGGGATTCATCCTGCCGCAGTTCGCGTAGAAATTCTAGGCCGTTCATCTTGGGCATGTTGATATCCAGCAGCACCACCCGCCGATCCTGGGGGATGGTGGCCCCAGGACTAGCCATGCCGCGCAGCATGGCCAAGGCATCTAGGCCGTTATGGGCAATGTACAGCGGATTACGAATCTGGTGGCGACGAAAGGCCCGCTGCACGTTCATCACATCGACCTCATCATCCTCCACAAGCAAGACATTGACGGTTCGCTCTGGCATTGTTTCGTGCTCCGGTAACAAAGAAGCGAGGCGAGGGCAGTGCTCCAAAGTTGGGCTTTCTGCCAACGGATTCCCTACCGATGGAACATGGAGCGAGAACACAAGCCAGGGCGCTCGTCCCGTCCACGGCCTCAATCGCCCCCATCCACTCCAGGGACTTGGGAAACCCAATCCGGCTGGCGTGCCCCCGGCATCTGCGGGCGAGGAGAACCCGCCCCCACAGTCGTTGGGGAATTGGGGTTTTCTGCCTCGGATTTGGCATGAATTGATCTTGGCCATCCCCCTGGGAGATCGCCGTAACCACGGTATCGCCCGTTTTACCTCGTTTTCTATTGTAAAAAGCGGTTAGAACTCCCTCAATCTGCCCTAGGGGAGAACCTAATCGGCCAACGGGGACAGATGGGGGACTTGGGCGGTCAATGCCTGGGGATGCACCCCGGCTCGATGGGCGGCGATTACCCCAACGGCTTCCAAATAAGAGGCCACTTTGACGGGATTTCCCCCCAGAGCCGTCAGAGGCACATTGAGGGTTGTGGTATTGTCGGCCACGGCAATCACCAAAGTTTTAGTGCGGCTAAGACTGAGGACGGCACTGCCCCCACAGGCGCTCGCAGGCACCAGAATGGCATCCACCTGATCGGCCCAGATGTCCCCAGTCTGACCAGGGAGTAGGTTTTCATGCCGCGAACGACCCACCTGAGGCTGAGACCGGGCAACAAACTGGGGTGCACGGCTCAGCCCCGCCAGCACACAGGGCAAAAAGGTATAGCCAATTTCCTCCGCAGCCGCCTTGGGCGACACGGCTAGGTCTAAGGGCAGCGGACTGAGGGCTGGAGCATGGGC
>CAZWNR010000620.1:0-2327 GCA_964635665.1 uncultured bacterium
GGTTCACAAGCTGCAAGTACTCCTCTGCATTTTGGTACAGGGGCGGCGACCGTGACTGCCGCTGCTGCTTGGTGCGCTGTTGCCACGCTGCTGTCATGCTGGCTGCTGCTGCTGGGGCTAGGCGGTCTAGGAATAGCTCTGATGGGCGGCTTTACCTGGACATCCCAGGGCTCGGTCTCGACGGGGTTAGGCTGGCAAGGCTGGCTAACTCTGGGGATCACCATCGGCGCACTGCTCCTCAACGCCCTTACCTCCCTGGCGGCGGAGGCGGTCTTCCTGGGGGCGCTGGCGATTCTGTTGCTGACGGGTGTGCTAGATACCTCCAGTGCCCTGGCTGGATTCAGCAACCCCGGCATGATGACCGTGGCGGTGCTGTATGTGGTGGTTGCGGGGCTACAGCAAACCGGGGGGCTAGACCTGATCTCGCGGACGGTGCTGGGCCTGCCTAAGGGCCAAACTCGGGCCATGGCGAGGCTGGTGCTGCCCGTGGTGGGGATGAGCGCCTTTCTCAATAACACCCCCCTTGTAGCCATGTTCATCCCGGTGGTGAGCGATTGGTGCCGCAAGCTGCGCATTAGCCCCTCCAAGCTGATGATTCCCCTCAGCTACGCCGCCATCATGGGGGGAATGTGTACCCTGATTGGCACCAGTACCAACCTGGTGGTGAACGGCCTGTTGATTGCCGAAACCGACTACCCAGGACTGAAACTGTTTGACCTGGTGCCCGTGGGCGTACCCTGTGCCCTGGCGGGAATCTTGCTGCTGCTTTTCGCTCAGCGCTGGCTGTTGCCCAACCGCAAACCTGCCATCACCGAAGTTGATGACCCCCGCGAATACACCGTGGAAATGGTGGTGGAAGAGGGTAGCCCCTTGGCCGGAAAATCCGTGGAAAAGGCCGGACTGCGCCATCTGCCGGGGTTATATCTGATGGAAATTCAGCGCCATGATCAATTACTGACGGCGGTTCCTCCCCAGGAGGTATTGCGGGAGGGAGATCAACTCATCTTTGTGGGCATGGTCAGTTCCATTGTCGATCTCAACCAAATTCGCGGCCTCAAACCCGCCACCGATCAGGTCTTCAAGCTCAATTCTCCCCGAGAAGATCGCTGCCTGGTAGAAGCCGTCGTCTCCAACACCTGCCCGCTGGTGGGCATCACCATCCGCGAAGGACGCTTTCGCAGCCACTACGGGGCGGTGGTGCTAGCGGTAGGCCGTAATGGTGTGCGCCTACCGGGCAAAATCGGCGATATTCGCCTGCAACCGGGAGATACCCTCCTGCTCGAAACCGATTCCACCTTCTTAGAGGAACGACGGGCCTCACGGGATTTCTACCTGGTCAGCGGCGTCCCCAATTCCGACCCCCTCCGCCACGACAAAGCTCCCCTCGCCCTTGCTATTCTCATGGTGATGGTGGCCCTAGCCACCTTTGGCTGGACGGATATGCTCAACGCCGCCATCCTAGCCGCCGTGCTGATGGTAGTCACCGGGTGCTGCTCCTTCCAGCAGGGGTTCCGCAGCATCGATTGGTCAGTGTTGATGGTGGTGGCGGCGGCCCTGGGCATCGGCAAAGCGTTGGAATCCTCGGGGGCGGCAGAGGCCATGGCCAGCGGGGTTTTGGGCATCGCCGGAGACAACCCCTGGGTCGCCCTAGCTTTGGTCTACGGCATCACCACCGTTCTCACGGAAGTGATCACCAACAACGCCGCCGCCGCCGTGATCTTTCCCATCGCCCTGTCCCTGTCCCAAAACCTAGGGGTGAGCTTCATTCCCTTTGTGGTAGCCATTATGATCGGAGCCTCCGCCAGCTTTAGCACCCCCATCGGCTACCAGACTAATCTGATGGTCTACGGCCCCGGCGGCTATCGCTTCACCGACTTCCTGCGGGTTGGCATTCCCTTTAACCTGCTGTTTTGGGTGATGACCGTGATCATCGCCCCCAGGGTCTACCCCTTTTAATAGATGCTGTTGCATGGACGCTCACCCTGAACTCGATGACACCGCATCGAAAAGCCTTGGCATCTCGTAGGTTCAGTAGATTGTAAAGTCCCCGCAGCCCACCCTTTCCTGCGGAACGCTACGCGAACGGGAAGCAAGCTACACTCCCAGCCCCTCCTGGGAGAGGGGAGTCGGAAGCCCTTCAAAGTCCCTCTCCCAAGTTGGGAGAGGGATTTAGGGTGAGGGCTGAATCTCGGCAAAAGAGCGTGTTTGTGATCTGCTGAGGTTGGATTAGGATGAACGGGCCTCGACCCTGGCCTCAAAAACTAACTCCGCCGCGACTTTGACGCAACGGAGCTACCTCAGTATTTAGCCGTTCCTTCGGATCAGTC
>CAZWNR010000621.1:0-2312 GCA_964635665.1 uncultured bacterium
ACCTGGTGCCTGGGCAGCCAGGGCAGCGGTTTGAGACCAGCCTGGGCTTGGCTACCGTAGGCATTTGCTACGAATCCGCCTATAGCCGTCTGTTTCGCCAGCAAACCCGCCAGGGGGCCAGCTTCATTGTCACGGCCTCGAATAATGACCCCTACCCCCCCGGCATGATGGCCCAACACCACGCCTTTGACGTGCTGCGGGCGGTGGAGAGTGATCGGTGGGCGGTGCGAGTGACCAATACGGGCCTGTCGGGCCTGGTGGATAACCACGGACGTACCCAGTGGCTCGGCCAGCCCCAGGCCACCCTAGTGCAAGCCGTCACCCTCTATCGTCGGCAGACCCAGACCCCCTACGTGCGGTGGGGAGACTGGCTTCTGCCGCTGCTGGTGGGTGCATCGATCCTAGGGCGACTGTCCGCTGATTATCTCGTTCACCCTGGGCGGCAGGGTTAGGAATTGCTGGGTGAGGGCTTGCCGGAAGGGATGGGATTGAGGCTGCGGAAATAGCTGCCACCAACGGTGATCCAAAAGCCGACGTAGGCCAGCAGTTGCACGAGGTAGAGATGATCGCGGTAGCCCAGCAGGGTTTTGAGCACAATGCCCGGAAACTGACGCTCTGGCAGGAATGCGCTGGTGTCCCACATCAGCGGGCCAAGAACGCAGGAGGTTTGGGAAAAACAGAGGTCAATGGTTCGGGTATCGAGCTGGCTGACGGCGGCCAGGGCGGCATCGAGGTTTTTGAACACCGACACCACCAGACTGCCCACAATCAGCAGCAGCAGCAGGCCCATCACCTGGAAAAACTGCTTGAGGTTAATCCGCACACCCCAGCGAAACAGGGCCAGACCAATTAAGGCCGCCCCCAACAATCCGGCACAGGCCCCCGCTGCCGCCGCCGCGCTGGCTTCTACGTTGGTAAACACAAACAGCACGGTTTCAAAGCCCTCGCGCAATACCGCAATACAGATCAGGCTAAACAGGCTCCATCCGGCGGTTTGGCTGTCTTGCAGGGCCGATTGCACCGTGCCTTCGATCTCCCCTTTCAGGCTACGGGCTTGGCGGGTCATCCACAGCAGCATCCAGCTCAGCATGATGATGGCCACGGCCCCAAACAGCACGTTGAGTAAGGGTTTGATAATACTTTGCAGGCTGGGAAGCACCTGCTGCAACTGCTGCAAGCCAGACCCCAGGGCCACCCCAATCATCACACTGCCTACCAGCCCCGCCACCACGCCCAGGTAAACCCAGCGGTTGAGGGATTGCCGTTGGGCCTTGGCGAGGCAGGCTAGCACGATGCCCACAACGAGGGCGGCTTCCACCCCTTCGCGCAGGGTGATGACAAAGGTAGGTAGAGCGGCAGTGAAGTCCATAGAGATGCGTAGAGATGAGTCCGGCAGGGGTAGAACGTTGGGGATGAGAGGTCTTTTTAGTATTGTGTCAGACTCTTCTATTCCTCGCCGCCTAATCCTCCTCCATTTTTCCCAAGACCTCCCGAACGCGGTAGATGGGGCGCTGTTGAGACTCGTGGTACGTGCGCATCATCAGCTCAGCCAAGATCCCTAAGCTAAACAACTGAATGCCGGCCAAAAACAGTACCACCGCCAGCACCAGCAGGGGCCGATCCCCAATATCCTGATCCGCCAAGATCTTGACTAGGCTGAGGTAGATCCCCAACCCAACCCCAGCCACCATGGCCAAGCACCCCGCCCCACCAAAGATATGCATGGGACGGGTGAGGAACGTTTTCATGAAATAGACGGTCAGCAAATCCATCACCACCCGCTGGGTGCGGCCTAGGCCATACTTGCTGCGGCCAAATTGACGTTCGTGATGGTTCACCGGAATTTCGGTAATCCGCGCCCCCTCAATCATGGCGAGGGCGGGTAAAAACCGATGCAGGTCGCCATAGAGATTGAGATCGTGAATGACCTCGGATCGGTAGGCCTTCAGGGTACAGCCGTAGTCGTGGATGGGTACTCCCGTTACCCTGGCGATAATCCAATTGGCCACCAGGGAGGGCAGCAGCCGGGTTAGGGCATGATCTCGGCGATCTCGTCGCCAGCCACTCACCAAGTCGTAGCCTTCATGGAGCCGCGTCAGCAGCCGAGGAATGTCTGTAGGATCGTTTTGTAGGTCGCCATCCATGGTGATGATGACTTGCCCCCTCGCCGCATCAAACCCGGCGGCGAGGGCAGCGGTTTGGCCATAGTTGCGTCGCAGCACAATGGCCCGCAACCGAGGATATTGCGGCACCAACCGCCGCAAACAGTCCTCCGAACCATCGGTAGAACCGTCGTCTACACAGAGAACCTC
>CAZWNR010000622.1:0-2308 GCA_964635665.1 uncultured bacterium
AATGGCTCCCGATAAAACCGCCTGGGATCTGCTGAAGGCTTGTTTTCCCGCTGGTGGATTTAGGCCGTAACGATCTGGGTCGAGTCTGTGTACAGGGTTCAGTCAAGGTAGACGAATTAATGGTGATTGAGCGCTATTCCCACGTCATGCACATAGTCAGCAACGTGATTGGGGAAATGGCTCCCGATAAAACCGCCTGGGATCTGCTGAAGGCTTGTTTTCCCGCTGGTACTGTCAGTGGGGCGCCCAAAATCCGGGCTATGGAAATTATTAATGAACTAGAACCGGAACGGCGGGGTCCTTACTCTGGAGTGTATGGCTACTATGACTTTGAAGGGCAATTAAACACGGCGATCGCCATTCGGACCATGGTGGTGCAGGAACAGGCCGATGGAGCCCATCAGGTGTCGGTGCAGGCCGGAGCTGGCATTGTGGCGGATTCCGATCCCCAAAAGGAGTATGAGGAAACCCTCAATAAAGCCCGGGGGCTTTTGGAAGCCATTCGTGCCCTATCCTAGGGTTCCTTCCATCACCCCTACCTGTAAAATGGGCTCTAGTTGCCGCTCCCGGCCATTGCCTAACCCCGTTATCCAGTATTCAGTGATAGTACAGTATGGTTGCCCAACAAACACGAACCGACTTTGATTTAGCCCAATACTTAAAAGTTAAAAAAGGTGTGGTCGAGGCAGCCCTAGATAGTTCCCTGGCGATCGCCCGGCCGGAAAAGATTTACGAAGCCATGCGCTACTCCCTGTTAGCGGGGGGGAAAAGATTGCGCCCGATTTTATGCATTACGGCCTGCGAACTCTGTGGCGGCGATGAAGCCCTGGCCCTGCCCACGGCCTGCGCCCTGGAAATGATCCACACCATGTCCCTCATCCATGACGATCTACCCTCCATGGATAACGACGATTTTCGCCGGGGGAAACCCACTAACCACAAAGTGTACGGGGAAGACATTGCCATTTTGGCCGGGGATGGACTGTTAGCTTATGCGTTTGAGTATGTAGTCACCCACACCCCCCAAGCCGATCCCCAAGCCTTGCTCCAGGTCATTGCCCGTTTAGGGCGCACCGTTGGGGCTGCTGGTTTAGTAGGGGGTCAAGTTCTAGATCTGGAATCGGAGGGCCGCACAGACATCACCCCGGAAACGTTAACTTTTATCCACACCCATAAAACTGGGGCTCTGCTGGAGGCATCGGTACTCACGGGCGCCATTTTGGCTGGGGCCAGTGGGGAGCAACAACAGAGATTGGCTCGCTATGCCCAGAATATTGGTCTAGCTTTTCAAGTGGTGGACGACATCCTCGACATCACCGCCACCCAGGAAGAACTCGGTAAAACCGCTGGTAAAGATGTAAAAGCTCAAAAAGCCACCTATCCCAGTCTGCTTGGTTTAGAAGCTTCCCGGGTCCAGGCCCAAAGTTTGATTGACCAAGCCATTGCCGCCTTAGAACCCTTTGGCCCTGACGCCCAGCCCCTCCAGGCGATCGCCGAATACATTGTGGCCAGAAAGTATTGATGCCTTGCTTCCAGCTAATTTCCCGTTAAGCTAGGGACAGTTTGATCTGTTCATTGCCTTAACTGAACTCACACTCGCCATGCTGGGAAATTTTCAACATAGCCAACTCCGTATTGAAGTGGAAACAACGGCGCCGATAATTCGGGACAGCTTAACCAAAATTCCCCAACTGCGGCAATGGTTAGCGCCCCTACCCTTGGGGGAAGGTTTGCCGGAACGTTTAACTCCGGGCGTAGTGCTCCACACTGGCATGGGTTTCGCCTCGTTAACTCAAACGGTGGACCGGGTAGGGGATGACCATTTACGCCTCATACTCAGTGGAGCCATTGATGGTTTCCATGAATGGTACTGGGGCGATGGCTGGGTGCAATCTCATTTGGAAGGCGTTTCCCTCTTACCCTTAAATTTGGGCCAGACCCTGAGTTTGCTAAAGCTGAAGCAATTTGTGACCAGTGTTAAAAGCCCAGCCGTTTAAACCAGGGCTTTTCTCCTTGGTTGACTAACCAGAGTAAAAGGTATAAACCGGCAATACCCATCACCCCAGAAAGGGGATTTTTATCAATGCCTGTCACCCAAGCTGGCACCTTTTCCGTATAGTGCACTAATTGCCCCACATTGACAATGTAATAGGCCCAGACCATGCCCCCGTGGAGACCAATGCAATGGCCCAGGCGATCGCCGTGGCGGTGTTTCGTGACCACCAGACTCAGCCCCAACAACACCAAGGCGGGGAATTGGGGGAGGGTGCGAAGTACTTCCCCCAGGGGCTTAAGGAAATGGAGCACA
>CAZWNR010000623.1:0-2299 GCA_964635665.1 uncultured bacterium
ACGCCTGCGGAGGTTGGGGATTGATCCTGATGATCTCTAGGCGCGAGATCTAGGGCTGATTGCCTGACAGAACTTGCTAGAACCCGAATCCGTCAAAGGGTCAGGAGACCTGGCCCCTACCTTACCCAAAGGCGTAGGGGCGCAGTTGCCGTACCCAGGGCAGGATCTTTTATCAGTCGATCAGGATCTAGGGACTGCCCCTAGGAACTGGCTGAGTTTTGCGGCCAACGGAATCACCAACCTGCTATTATCGCTGGGTGCTGGGGTGGGGAGGATCCTCACTACGGCGTCTCCTTGTTTGGAACTGATACCCGATCCAAATTGGAAAACCCCAAGTCCTAACCCGACAAACCGCAGAGGCGAGGTTTCTTCGCCCGCTAATGCCGGGGACAAATAGGTCGGATTCGGTATGGGTTTCATCTCCACGGGGAGATCATTCAGATGGCCAGGATAGTTCATGATCTACGATATTGCCTTTGCCTTAAATAAAGGAATTGTGGTGGCTCTGCTCACGGCGATGAACTCCGTGGCAAGCAACACGGCCTCACCGGAAAAGCTGCGGTTTAACATCACGGTTCCTCCCGACGAAGTGGCTTTTTTTGAGGAAAAGATTACCGCCGTTTTCCCAGAACCAAAATTTACCTGGCGCGTCTATCCCTTCACCCCGCCCCAGTTTATGGCCGACTACATCCATGCTAAATATGAGCCGATGACGCCCACTCGGCGGGTATCGCGCTATATGCAGTATGCTCGGATGTTCCTGAAGGATATCTTTCCTGACGTGAGCAAAGTGCTTTACCTAGACGCTGATGTGGTAGTCATTGGCGATGTGGCTACCCTGTTTGAAACGGTGCAGTTTAGCCCCGAACGGTACTTTGCAGCGGTGCCCCATTTTTATCCGGCGATTTTTCAGTTTGGCAATCCCTTCAAAGCCATTAAGGAAATGCTGGCCTTCAAGCAATCCTTTAATAGCGGTGTTTTGTTCACCGACTACACCTACTGGAATGAAGAGACAGACCGCATTTTTCACTACTACCTCGACTGGGATGCCGCCTGCAAGTATGGAATGCTAAATCGGGGGGATGAAACCCTGCTGAATGTGATGTTTAAAGACTACCTTCAGCTTGAGCGAAGCTGGAATCGCTGCGGCTATGGCAATATGCAGTTGGTCGCCAAGGCCCTGAGAAAACCCTTGGATCAAATTAACGTCATCCACTGGAGCGGGGGCCATCACAAACCCTGGAAAAACCCCGCCATCGTCTACGGTGACATTTGGCAAAAGTATGCCCCAAACGTAGAGGATCGCCCCTAGGGTTTGGTGGTATGGCGTTCTAGGGCCAGTTGCACCAGGGTATCTACCAGTTCGGGGAAGGGAACGCCGCTGGCTTCCCAAAGCATGGGATACATGCTGGTGGCGGTGAAGCCGGGGAGGGTGTTGATTTCGTTGATCAAGATCTCTCCGGTGGCCTCCACGTAGAAGAAGTCTACCCGCGAGAGCCCCGCCGCATCGACGGCCTGGAAGGCGGCCAACGCCATTTCCTGAATTTGGCGGCTGATGGCTTCGGGCAGGGGTGAGGGAATGGTGAGGTCGGCTTGGCCGCTGGTGTATTTGGTTTCGTAGTCGTAGAAGTCGCTTTGGAAGGTGATTTCCCCTAGCACCGAGGCCCGAGGGTTGTCGTTGCCTAGCACGGCACATTCTACTTCGCGGGCGACGACGCCAGCCTCCACGATCAGCCGTCGGTCGTAGCTGGCGGCACTGTCGAGGGCGGCCTCCAGTTCGCGGCGGTTGGTGGCCTTGGCAATGCCCACCGAAGACCCCAGATTAGCGGGCTTAACGAAACAGGGATAGCCCAGTTCGGCTTCAATACGATCACACAGCTTGGGGAATACGCAGGGGTTTGACCACACTTCGCTACGGTTCACTGCTAGATACTTGACCTGGGGCAGGCCCGCCTGGGCAAAGGCATTTTTCATGGCAATTTTGTCCATCCCCATCGCTGAACCCAGCACCCCAGACCCCACCCAGGGCCGCTGCATGAGCGTAAAGACTCCCTGCACGGTGCCATCTTCGCCGTTGGGGCCATGGAGCACCGGAAACCAGACATCCACCTCGTCTACCTGGCTGAACTGGGGCAACCGTTGCAGGGGGCTGATGGCATCGGCTGCGGGCAAGTCGGTCGGAGGTACCCCCGCCGCTAGAACAGCCGCCGCCTCGGTGCTTGACAGCCACATCCCATCCTTACGAATGTAGACGGGCAGCAGGTGATATTTCTCGGCATTTTCGCCGCTGCTTAGCCCC
>CAZWNR010000624.1:0-2280 GCA_964635665.1 uncultured bacterium
AGCCCTAGTAGAACCCGTGAGCGGAGGCTTGCCCCCTCAGCCAGAGCCGCTATCCTCCAAGGATGTCAGACCATCTAGCCCCACCCCGGAGAGCCAGCTAGTTACCCCCGACCCCCATTTTGTAGGACGACAGGCCGCTCTGAACCACCTGCAAGCTCTCCTCCAGACGGGGGATCGCGCCATTGTCATCCAAGGCGAGGGCGGCCTGGGCAAAACCACCCTGGCCCAGCATTTTGTGGCTCAGCAGGCAGTGGATCTCACCCTCGAACTGCTGATGGCCAAGGATATCGCTGACCTTACCCCAGCGGAGTGGGTGGTGGAGGAATGGCTGCGCCAAGACTTTGGCGTAGAGCCGGGGCATGAATTTGGCGTTACCCTGGATCGGCTTAAGCGCCACCTGCGCCAGCGGCGGGTGATGGTGCTAATCGACAACCTAGAACCCTGTTTGGATGCCCAAGGGTGTTTTGTGCGTGCCCATCGCCGCTACGGGGAATTATTGCGGATTTTGACCGACCCCCGCAGCCAGACGGTGACAGTGATCACCAGCCGCGACCGTCTCTGTGAACCGGGTTTACCCCTCACCCACTATCGGCTGCCGGGGTTAGAGGTGAGTGCCTGGAAAACCTACTTTGGCCAGCGAGGGGTACAGGGCGCAGCCGATATTGTGGCGGCCATGCACAGTGCCTACGGCGGCAATGCCAAGGCGATGGAACTGCTCTGCGGCACTATCCAGGCCGACTATGGCGGCGATGCTGCAACCTACTGGCCCCTGCACCGGGAGGCGTTACTGGCCCCCGTGGCCCTCAAAAACTTGGTCGAAAGCCAGATCCATCGTCTGCGCCAGCTCGATCCAGCGGCCTATCGGCTGTTTTGTCGGTTGGGGGTGTATCGCTACCAGGATGTGCCAACGGTGCCCTTAGCCGGGGTGCAAGCGCTCTTGGCCGATCTACCGCCTGATCGCCAGCCCGGGGTGATTGCCTCCCTGCGAAATCGCTCTTTGCTAGAGCATCACCAGGGGCGCTACTGGCTGCATCCCGTGGTGCGAGAGGGGGCCTTGGCCCAACGCCATCAAGATCCGGCCCACCAGCAGGATTGGCACCTGGCCCACTGCCAAGCAGCCCAATACTGGACAGAGAGTGTGGCCCGCATTGGCAACCTCAGCGATGCCCTGCAAGCCCTCGAAGCCTACTACCATTACATCGCCATCCAGGACTTTGCGGCGGCGGCCAGGGTGATTTTGCACAGCCGCGATAACCAATGGCAACAGTTTTTGCCCCTGGGGAGCACCCTCTACCGCCTGGGGTTAATTCAGCCGATTGCCGAGGCGATTACCACGGTGCTCGATCATCTGCCCCCCGACAATGCCGATGCCAGCGAGCTATACAACATCCTCGGCGACCTCCGCTGGATTCAGGGGCGGCTCCAGGAGGCGATTACCTGTCAGCAGAGCGCCATCACCCTGGCCCAAGCCAGCCTCGACCAAGACCATCCAGCCCCCACCTCCCATCGCTGGTACTACCTCACCATGCTGCTGGTCGATTCACAGCTGAGCCTGGGCCTCTACCATCTGGATTTGTGGGAGCTAGACACCGCCGCTGGCTGGTTCACCCAGGTGATTCAGCGGGCCACGGGCACCCGCCACCAACCCTGGGCCGACAAAGCCACCACCTGTCTGGCCCTGGTGCGCTCTTACCAGGGGCAACGGGATCAGGCTCAAGCCCTGGCCGCCGCCGTTACCCCCACGGTGATGGGGCAGGGTGGCAGTGGGCGCTATGCCTTTTTTGTGCAATTACTGGGCCACACCTATCTGAATTTGGATGACCTGGCTGTGGCCGAAACGCTGTTTCAAACGGCCATCACAGCGGCAGAGGCGGGGCACTACCTACAAATTCAGGCCAATGCCCTGTCTGGGTTGGGGCGGCTCCAAACCCGGTTGGGTAACTTCGCGGTCGCCCTTACCCACCACCAAACAGCGATTGCCCTGCTGGAAGAGGTGGGGGCCAAGTGTGACCTCGCGACAGCGCACCTCCACCTAGCCCTGACCTTAGCCCAAGCGGCGCGCCAAACGGGTCTGGCAACGGATCAGGTAAGACACCATCACCAGAGGGCAGGAACCCTGTTTGCGTCCATCCCGGCCCCCCAGCAGGTGGCCCGTGTTCAGCAAGCCCTGCCTCTGATCGGCCCATGACCCTCGCCCCCGTGGCCCTCGCCCGCCTGGGCATCAGCGTCACCGATCCGGTTACGGTTAATGAAACCGCGCTGCGATCCGCCGAAGCGCAG
>CAZWNR010000625.1:0-2276 GCA_964635665.1 uncultured bacterium
TTCCTTCATGCCCATGACCATTCCCCTGCTGGCGGGGCCGGGGGCCATTGCGGTTACGGTGGGGCTAGCGGCCCAATCGCGCACCGTGTCGGCGCTGCCGTCGGGATTCCATCTGCTGGCGGCGGCGGCGGCCATTGCCCTGGTGGGGCTGAGCATTTTCCTAGCCCTACGATCCTCCAGCCTGCTGCTCAAGGTGCTGGGGGCCAGCGGCATTCAGGCCATGAGCCGCCTGCTGGGGCTGTTTGTGATGGCCATCGGCGTGCAGCTCATTTTGAATGGCCTCGCCGACTGGCTCACTTCCCTCAATCTCGTCCTACCTTCGATGCCCTAGACTCTTTTCTAAAAATGGCTTCCCCCGATTCTACGCCAGTAGTTTGGGGGAAGCAGATAGGATGGCTCCTAAATTTCTCTACCCTATAGGAATTGCCCCAGGCTCCAATCCTCTTTAGAGGATTTCTGCTTTGAGCCTTGGACCTTGAGTTCTTGGCTCCCCGGCCACCAGGGAATGAATTCCCTGGCTTATCGCGAAAATCTGCGGTTCCCCGGCCACCAGGGAATGAATTCCCTGGCTTATCGCGAAAGTCTGCTGAAGCAGACTGAAGACGGCTTTGCGGTGCTATGTTAGGCCGTCCGAGAAAAGACTAAAAACCCAAGGCTAGGCCCCCTCTGGAGACGTGGCGGCATCTAACGAGGCCACCACTTGGTCGTAGATTTCGTTGGCGTGGGCGGGGCTGGTGCCAATGCAGGTTAGCCCCAGTTTGCCGTATTCCGACAGACAGCCCATCAGGTGAAAGGCGGCCCCTACGCCCAAAATGGAGTTGAAATGCAGGCGATTGCTGACGATGATATCCATCAGGTCGCTGGGCAGCAGACCCCGATACTGGGGCTTTTGCAGATTGTCGGAGGCCCGGTAGTAGCGCACCTGTTCCTGCTTGGTGTAAAACAGGCCATCCGTGGGGTTAAAGCGGCCCTCGGTCAGCATTTTCATGGCCATCAGGGGATGGGTAGTGCCGCCCTTGCGAAGGTTGATCTCAATGGCCTGGAGATCCCATGTGGGAGCGGCTGGATCGCCCTGCCGCACGGCAATGAAGTCTACCCCGTAGCGCTCTAGGGCACCCTGGGCCGCCAGTTCCTCGCCAATGCGCTGGCCCATGGCCTGAATCGCCAGCCGATAGCCTGCCTGGGCCGGAAAGGAACAGCCCAGGAAAATTTGGCCGTCAGGGCCACCCAATTCTTGGTCGTGGGTGGAGAGAATTTCCACGTCTCCCAGGGGCGTAATCCGTCCCTGAACACTGGGGGATTGCTTATGATCGCCCTCCACAAAGGCTTCGGCAATGGCTCCCAGTTGATGAATTTTCTGGGAAAAGTGGGGCCAGGATTCGGTCTTGCACTGAAAGCTGAGGTCTTGGAGGGCATCCTGAAGCGCCTGGGTGCGGGTGGCATTGCCCACGGTGCCGGGGGCAATGGCGGCCAGGGGGCGTAGGTCGAGGATGGCGTTGCCCTCGCCGGAAAAGCCTTCGTCTAGCTTAACCACCATGCGTTGCAGGTCGGGCACCTGTTCCCACACATCGGCCACGGCGGCGGCTAAGTCTGCCTCCGAAAACACCAGATCGCTTCCCGGCGGATGGGGGATGCCGCAGCGCTTGAAGATCTCCCGACTGCCGCTTTTGGTGCCCCAGCCCAACAGGTCAGGATCCACCGCCAGCAGGGGCAAATCCAGTTCCAAGGACAGACGACGCTCTAGGGGAGTGGCGTTGTAGCAGGTGAGGTAGGCCCGTTGGGGATCCACCATGCGCCGAATCCGTTCTAGCAGCCGGGGCCGTTCCAAAATCTTTTGGGTGAGGGGTTTTTGGGAACTGTCGTAGGTGGCCAGCAGGGTCAACCGTTCCCGTGCATGGGAGCTGGGAATCCCCGGCAATAGTTCCAGGTAGTAGTCCACAATGCTGGGGTGCAGCGGCTGGGAGGTGAGGTAGGTAATGCGTGTCTTGGGGTTGCGGAGCCGAATCAGGGAAAACAACAGCCGCTCTTCGTAGTAGTTCACCCCCTCCACCTTTTGCAGTTCCTCTTGGTTGAGGCTGAGGGAGGGCACCACCACAATCTGCCGCTCCTCGGTGTCAAAGGTATCGGCGGAACACCAGCGATCCCGCAACTGCCGCTGCAATTGCCAAAAGCGACTGTCCTGGGCCACGGGCGGCGATACTGGCCATCGACTCGACACCAACCCCTCCTAGGCGTCGCCCTAAATGCTCACGGGCATGATCCTGGAATGAGTATAG
>CAZWNR010000626.1:0-2258 GCA_964635665.1 uncultured bacterium
AACGGGGCCGGAGCCGCCGGGGTAGCCATCGCCAAGCTGCTGCAACGGGCTGGGGCCAGCCGCATTGTCCTGTGCGATTCCAAGGGCATTCTGTCCCACAGCCGCGATGACCTCAATGCCCAAAAGCGGGAGTTCGCCGTAGAGGAATCCGGCACCCTGGCCGACGCCATGGTGGGGGCCGATATCTTCCTGGGCGTTAGCGCGCCGGGGGTGGTCTCCGTGGCCATGGTGGAATCCATGGCCAAAGACCCGATTGTGTTTGCCATGGCCAACCCAATTCCTGAAATTCAGCCGGAACTGGTGGCCGACAAAGTGGCGGTGATGGCCACCGGACGCAGCGACTACCCCAACCAAATCAACAACGTGCTGGCCTTTCCCGGCGTGTTGCGCGGTGCCCTAGACTGCCGCGCCCGCGAGATCACCCCCTCCATGTACCTGGAAGCGGCCCTGGCCATTGCTGACCTCGTGAGTCCCCAGGATCTCAACCGCGAACACATCATCCCCTCGGTATTTGACGACCGAGTCGCCAGTGCCGTGGCCTCCGCCGTCAAACACGCCGCCCGTGTAGACGGCGTCGCCCACAAGTAGCCCGACACAGCCTTAGTCTGCTTTAGCAGCCTTGCGCAATCAGCCAGGGAGTTCACTCCCTGCTGGTCGCGACCGGAGACCCAGGGGCTCAGCCGCTTGTTCTAGAACGGCGATCCAAAAACCCGGTTTCTCCCTTCGGTTCAGATCAAGTCTGAGCCTCGACTAAGGAAGAAACCGGGTTTTTGCGTGATTAGAATCCTGCGGCTTAGGGTACCTGGGTCGGAAATTCCGTCAGCGCTTCACCGTTGGGGCCTTCGAGGACAAAGCCCGCATCGCGGATCATCTCGAAGTCGGCCTGGGCGGCTTGGCCGGGGGTGGTGAGGTAGTCGCCAATGAAGATCGAGTTGGCGGCATAGAGCCCTAGGGGCTGAAGTTGTCGCAGTTGCACCTCACGGCCCCCGGCAATGCGGATTTCTTGGCTGGGCAGCAGCAGCCGGAACAGGCTGAGGATGCGTAAACACTGGCGTGGTGTCAGTTCCTGGCGACCCTCGAAGGGGGTACCGGGGATGGGAATCAGGAAATTCAGGGGCACGCTGGTGACGTTGATCTGGCGCAGGGTAAGGGCCATGTCGATGATGTCGTCGTGGCTTTCGCCCATGCCAAAAATGCCCCCGGAGCAGGTGGTAATTCCGGCGGATTGGACGGCTTTCAGGGTCTCCATTCGATCCTGGAAGGTGTGGGTGGTGCAGATGTCGCCGTGGTGGGCCTCGGAGGTGTTGAGGTTGTGGTTGACCCGATCCACCCCCGCCTCGGCCAATTGTTGGGTTTGCTGCTCATCCAGCAGGCCCAGGCAGGCGCAGAGCTTCATGGGGTAGCGGGCCTTGACCTGGCGCACGGTGTCGAGCACCTGGTTCAACACCCGCTCCGAGGGGGATCGACCAGAGATCACCATGCAGAAGGTGCCCGCCTTGAGGGTGTGCGCCCGTTCAGCGGCGGCCAGGATTTGATCCTGGGCCATGAACGGATATTTTTCGATGTCGGCGGCGGAAATCTTGGACTGGGAGCAATAGTGGCAGTCTTCTGGGCAGAGACCGCTCTGGGCATTCAGCAGAAAGTGCAGCCGCACCCGATTGCCCCAGTGGTGCCGCCGCACCCGATACACCGCCGCCAGCAGTTCCAGCAAGTCCTCATCCGCCGAGGCCAGCACCCGATGGGCATCCTCCCGGCTCAGAATTTCCCCGGCCAGGGCCTGATCGGCGAGGTCAAACCAAGATGAGGGGGTGGGGTGGGAGGCAGAAG
The DNA here is from genome assembly GCA_964635665.1 of uncultured bacterium. Taxonomy (GTDB): domain Bacteria; phylum Cyanobacteriota; class Cyanobacteriia; order Phormidesmidales; family Phormidesmidaceae; genus Nodosilinea. The sequence goes on from CAZWNR010000626.1 coordinate 1,828, forward strand.
CGGCGACGGACAGAGGCGCAACGGTCATCGGGCAGGGTTCCTTGATGCGAGGGGAAGGCGGAGGGAAAGGCGGTTAGGACGGGTTGTCTAAAACCCGCACGCCTACGGTGCTGGTGTTGAAATTATAGAGATCGCCATCCAGTTCGATGGGGGTGCCCACCTTCACCTTACTGTTGCCAAAGACGGGCCCCGTATCGGTAATTTGAGCATCTCCCACCAGGGTAATCATCATGTCGATGGTGTAGTTCAGCTCCGGGCGAGGGTCGGGCAGGGAGATGACGCTGCCATCGGGCTGGGGCACCGCCGTAGACCGAGGCAACCGCTGGACGGATTTGACATTGACCTGGCCGTAGGGCTGGTTGCGGATAATAATGTTGACCGTTCCGGCATTTTGGATGTCGTTAAAGAGCTGATCAGGGTCGGAGGAAGAC
>CAZWNR010000627.1:0-2239 GCA_964635665.1 uncultured bacterium
TCGACGATGTAGTCGATCTTGGCGTACTGACCAGAACCACCGGACTGCTTCTTGTGAACGTAGCCATCGGGCAGCACCTTGGTGATAGATTCGCGGTAGGCCACCTGGGGTTTGCCCACTTCCACTTCCACGCCGTGGGTGCGCTTGAGGATGTCCACCTTGATATCGAGGTGCAGTTCGCCCATCCCCTTGAGGATGACTTCGCCGCTCTCTTCGTCGGTTTCCACCTGGAAGGAGGGGTCTTCCTGCACCATCTTGCTGATGGCCATGCCCATTTTCTCGTTGTCGCCCTTTTTCTTGGGGGCCACAGCGATAGAAATCACCGGGTCGGGGAAGACCATCGGCTCTAGGGTGGCGGGGTTTTTGGGATCGGCGAGGGTGTGGCCAGTCTGCACATTTTTCATGCCAATCAGGGCCACAATGTCGCCCGCCTGGGCCGATTCCACCTCTTCCCGGTCGTTGGCGTGCATTTCCACAATCCGACTAATCCGCTCGGTTTTGCCCGTGGCGGTATCTAGGATGGTGTCGCCTTTTTTGACTTGACCAGAATAGAGCCGGGTGAAGGTGAGGGCACCGAAACGGTCGTCCATGATCTTAAAGGCCAGGGCGCGCAGGGGCTTCTCCGGATCCACGTAGGCAAAGCCGCCGGTGGGGTTGCCTTCCAGGTCAATTTCCGGCTGGGGGGGCACTTCGGTGGGGCTGGGTAGGTAATCCACCACGGCATCCAGCACCAGTTGCACGCCCTTGTTCTTGAAGGAGGAACCGCAGTAGGTGGGGAAGAAGGCCAGTTCGCGGGTACCCTTGCGAATGCAGGACTTGATCTCGTCGATGGAGATTTCCTCGCCTTCTAGATATTTTTCAAGGATCTCGTCATCTTGCTCCACGGCTAGCTCGATCAGAGCATCCCGATATTCTTCAACCTGATCCTTCATGTCCTCAGGGACGTCTTGGATGCTGTAGTTCTCAGGCTGGCCAGAATCATCCCACACCCAAGCCTTGCGGGTGAGCAGATCCACCACGCCCACAAAGTCGTTTTCGGTACCGATGGGCAGTACCATCACCAGGGGCTGAGCGGCCAGCACGTTCTTAACCTGCTCAACAACTTTATAGAAGTTGGCCCCAATCCGGTCGAGCTTGTTGACGTAGATAATCCGCGCCACCTTAGAGTCGTTGGCGTAGCGCCAGTTGGTTTCCGACTGGGGTTCTACACCACCGGATCCGCAGAATACGCCGATACCGCCATCCAGCACCTTAAGGGATCGATACACCTCAATGGTGAAGTCTACGTGGCCAGGGGTGTCGATGATGTTGAACTGGTGCTCTTTCCAAAAGCAGGTGGTAGCCGCCGACTGAATGGTGATCCCCCGTTCTTGCTCCTGCTCCATAAAATCGGTGGTGGCGGCACCATCGTGCACTTCACCGATTTTGTGGATGCGTCCGGTGAGGGCTAGGATACGTTCGGTGGTGGTAGTCTTTCCCGCGTCTACGTGGGCAAAGATACCAATATTTCGGTAACGGGTGAGATCTTTAGTGGGCATAACTGCTTCTCCGGATTCTGTGCGACAAGCCGCTGGCGACCACCTGACAAGGGTGACTCAGACGGGTTCTGGGTTGCCCTGGTAGCCATGTACAAGAGGGTTCTCTATCACGCGAGCATGACGACGAGTCTTGGGTGAGGCTGCGGTAACAACGCCTAGTATGAACTATTGTAAAACCCCTAGCCCCTTCTTGGAATAGGCCGGGATGACGAGGGAGATTTTACGCAAAGCTTATCTAGCATAGCCGGATTAAGCCCCCATCGTGTCTGGCAACCCGCCCTAAGCCCCTGGCCGATGTGGGGAATTGCAGATATTTAGCTAGGGTGCTTGGCCAGAGAAAGGAACACAGCCAACCACTCCTACCGCACCAACCACCACAGCAGCCCCGCTAACCCCAACCCCACCAAAAACCACACGACCCACGGCACCTGCCCCGAACGCTCTACCCGGTTCTCAGATGCCCCACTTTCCACCGTAGGCATAGACTTTTCTAGCCAATCTGGCTGTTGGGGCTTGAGTGCGCCAATGGTAGGGGCTGGCTTGGGCTGCACCACCACCTTTTGCACTAGGTTGTAAAGCGCCTCATCACACTTTTTGACTTCTTTCTCTAGCCCCATGTCTTGGAATAGCTCCCGTGCCGATTCATAGGCTTGGCGGGCCTGCCATTTTTCATCCACCCTAGCCAGGGCATTACCCAGGTT
>CAZWNR010000628.1:0-2229 GCA_964635665.1 uncultured bacterium
ATATTTAATAGTTTGAACACCTGTTAGGTGCCCAGCACACTAATTTCACTGTGAAAGAGTACTAACTTTTATGTCACCCTTGCTAATAAATCTCGCATGATGCGTTCAAAGCGTTCCTGGTCCCACTGTAATTGTTCCGGTTCTGTCCAGGGCTTGGGCTCTCGATGGCGCAGCAACAGAGGTGATCCAAATAGCTGGGATGCTCCCCCCATTTCCCAGAGTCGATCGCCAGCATCAAGCCAACAGTGCCAGCGGTGTTGGCTACGGAGAGAACGATATTGGTAAATGGTCGCCAGGGTAATGGCCGGCGGTGGGGGTAGCCAGTCGGGAATATCCGGTCGGGGCTGGGCAGTAACCGTACCTTGACCGAGCAGTTGTAAAAATAGGGCCAGCTTTTCCTTGATCTGGGGTAGACTTTCCCCGTCACGGCAAGCATCGCTTTGGAGTTTGCCCTGCACCCGCCAAAAGTGCTGGAGCGTTTCCATCAGTTCCCGTAGGGATGTTAATTCCCCATAGGTGAGTTGATGTTCTGGGGGCAATTGTTCACGGATCGCTCTATCTAGCATGGTGACCGGTGACAAAGTTTCCTGAATTAGGGCTTGTTTTTGCTTGGTTAACCAATCCCGTAAAGCGCCATAGGCTTGGCTGGCTTGGTAACCGAAACGATCCCAGCGGGGATATTGCTCTATGGGCATCAGGGCCGGAGTTTGGGGGTTAATGGCGTAGCAAGTGTCTGCCAATAGCCCTGCCCGCACAGGGTCGATCGCCAGCTTGATTTGACCTCCAGAGCGTCTCTCACTCAGCATCACTAACATTTCCGCCACCTGTTCCCGGCGGGCCCATTCCCCCAGGTCATACACCAGGGCCAACAGAGTTAATAAACTGCGAATTAAGGGGGCACTGCTGAGGGGGCGTTGCTCATTGAGGGCAATGATGTCGATGCCAGCTTTGTTAAAAATTTCTAAAAAACTGTAGCGGGCAATTTCGTCCAGACCGGGGGCGATGATGGCAATGTTCTGGGGCTTGATTTCTCCTTGGTTAATCGCTGCAATGATCTTATCCGCCGTTTGCCGTAGCAGTTGAGCCCGGGAAAAGGTTTGTAACGCCTGCACTTGAGGGGGCAGTATATCCGGCGATCGGGGGTCTTTGAGCAGGTTCAACACCTGGGCTGATAACTGGGGAGCTATGCCCGTTGGTCGCTCTAACCGTTCCACTTTGGCTCCCTGGGCCAGCACCGCCAACGCATTGGGATCGGCATTTAAGCCCAAGCGCACCTGACCGTCGGGATTAAAGCTAAATACAGCCCAGGAACAATGGGGCCGCAACTGATTAAATAAATCCACGGCGATCGCCGGATAGTCGTCCACGTCATCGGCAAAAATTGCGCCATAGCGTTGGCATAAATACTGCTGATATTCGAAGTTTTTTAGTAAATATTGCCCATAACAATGAAAAATTAGCCCATAGGTTAAAAATCCCTTGGCCAAGCACCATTGCCGCCAATGTTGCCAAAAGGCTATCGCCTCTTCTGCGCTAATCTCCCCTGGGGTTACTCGGATTTCCCCCGCCGTTAATCGTTTCAACACCTGGCAATCAGTCCAACCTGCTGCCCCCGCTAGCTGACCCAAATCCAATAGGTTGCGAACTAGCCTAGACCTCTGAGCTGCATTTAAGGCCCCATCCCTCCCCGGGTATTGATTTTGCCATTGCTCCATCGCCAACCATTGTTCTGTTTCCGGTCGCAACTGCGTGGGGAAAAGTTGCTTACTGATCCCGCCCTCCAGCAATAGCGGCCAAAATAAATGCACATCCTCCCTCATCAATCCCAAAGGGGTTTTGCCCATTACCGGTGCGTCACCGCCGATCTCCCGCTCTAAACTGCGACTTAAGCGCCGTCGGGTTTGGCCATTGGCCGCCAACACCAAAGCTAATGTCGGTTGATCCAAACCCTGATGCAATTCTAAACCTCGCCACCACTGGCCATATAACTGGGTTAATCGATGGGTTTTGCCACTGAGTGATCGCCCTTCTAGCCAGATTATTTCTGCCAAACTTCTTACCCCTGATAGTTCTCGTTGATTCTTCTAAGATTCCCTGTATTGCTAAATCCCAAAACCTTACGAGTCTAATCCAAGACCACCGTAGTTTTGGCAGCTTGAATGAAACCTAAAACTTCAACAGAAAACCTTATCAAACAACATATTAGCTGTTTTTTTACCCAATCATCAG